>CAJVXG010000001.1 GCA_913009215.1 uncultured Gammaproteobacteria bacterium
GCCGACAGCATTGACGGCGATTTGCCCCAGGCGCAACAACGCCTCGCCTTTGAAGAACTGCTGGCCTACCAATTGAGTATGCAACGCCTGCGTAGTCGACAGAAACAACAGCAGGCCAGTGTCACCACCAAAGACAGCCGTAGTAGTCAGGAATTAATAACACGTTTGCCGTTCCGACTCACCAATGCGCAACAACAGGTATTGCAGGAGATTCGCCATGACTTGCAGCAGGGCGTACCCATGCAGCGCCTGGTACAAGGCGATGTGGGGTCAGGGAAAACCATTGTAGCGGCCCTGGCGGCCCTGGATGTGATTGATGCCGGATCACAGGTCGCCGTCATGGCGCCCACAGAAATCCTGGTGGAGCAGCATCTGAAAAACCTGAGTCATTGGCTGGTACCGCTGGGGCTTGAAGTCATTTCGCTGACCGGCAAACAAAACAGCAAAACCCGGCAACAATCACTGGAGATGTTGCGTTCCGGCCAGGCCCGGTTGGTGGTAGGCACCCATGCCCTGTTTCAGGAAGACGTACGGTTTGCCAAACTGGGCCTGATCATTGTTGATGAGCAACATCGTTTCGGTGTCGACCAACGCCTGTCTTTGTGGGAGAAGGGCAAACGGGATAATCGTTATCCACATCAGCTGGTGATGACGGCGACGCCAATTCCGCGCACACTGGCACAAACACTCTACGCCGATCTTGATGTATCTATTATCGACAGCCTGCCACCAGGGAGGAAGCCGATTGAGACCGTCGTCGTATCCGATAAACGACGCGGCGACGTGGTGCAACGTGTTGCCGCTGCCTGCCGACACGGCCGTCAGGCCTATTGGGTATGTCCCCTGATAGAAGAGTCCGATGTGCTGGAGCTACAGACGGCCACCGATATGGAAAAACGCCTGCAACAGGCTCTGTCTGGACTCAGGGTTTCCCTGATTCACGGACGCATGAAGGCCAGTGAAAAAGAACGTATTATGCAGGATTTTCAGGGTGGCGCTGTCGATGTATTAGTGGCCACTACCGTGATTGAGGTTGGTGTCGATGTGGCCAACGCCACTCTGATGATTATCGAGCACGCCGAACGTTTGGGCTTGTCACAATTGCATCAACTCAGGGGGCGTGTCGGTCGCGGAGAAGAGCAAAGTTGCTGTGTCATGATGTACCAACCCCCTCTGTCGGAACTGGCGCAACAGCGTTTGGCCGTGATGCGTGAGACCCAGGATGGTTTTGAGATTGCCCGTCGTGATCTTGAAATCCGTGGCCCTGGCGAAGTACTGGGTACGCGTCAAACCGGATTGCAGAATTTTCGTATTGCCGATGTCATTCGTGACCAGAAACTGTTGCCCGAAGTACAAAGAACGGCAAATCGTTTGCAGCAGGAATTCCCCGAACATATCCCGGACATTATTCATCGCTGGTTAGGTGAGTCTGAGAACTATGGTAATGTTTGATCAGTGCAATGTGTTGTGAGTAGCTGAATTTTGAATGACAAAGCATCATGGATTTCACCCCACTGTTTTGGTCGCGATCCGCGCTGGAAACCGTACAGACAATACCGTATTTCAGGCATACCGCCGCGATATGTACCGTGGCTGACCGATCGCAGTTCCTTGACGCAGCGCCTGATTCAGCATTGCTCCGGCAGGTTCCGGGTACAGTTGTTACGTCAGGGTTGGCGACGGCCAATGTGCAACGAGGCATTGCGTCTGCAAATTCCCTGTGAGAGCTATGCACTGGTACGCGAAGTGCATTTGCTGTGTAACGATATCCCATGGGTCTACGCCCGTACGGTAATACCACATTCCAGCCTGACCGGGCGTGAACGACGTTTGGCACATTTGCATAATCGTTCGCTTGGTGCCGTGCTGTTTTCTGATTCCAGCATGCGACGCGATGAACTGGAGGTGTCAAAGATTTGTCATAATGATCGTTTGTTCGGCAGTATTATTATGGATTTTGATTTTCCGGATGAGGAGGTCTGGGGCCGGCGCTCGGTATTTTATTTGAGTAACAAGCCACTACTCGTGAGCGAAATATTTTTGCCAGATATCGTCGACAGATGAACAACAATTTCGTAATGCGCTTACGCGAATATACCCTGTTGATGCGACTGCATCGGCCCATTGGTATTTTATTATTGTTATGGCCCACACTTTGGGGGTTATGGACTGCCGCAGAAGGATTACCGAACTGGCTGGTATTCATTGTCTTTGTCAGTGGTGTGGTATTGATGCGTTCTGCCGGTTGTGTCATTAATGATTATGCCGACCGGAATTTCGATGCTCGTGTGGAGCGAACGCGTCAACGGCCACTGGTACAAAAACGGGTGAGCAGCAAGGAAGCCCTGGTACTGTTCGTTGTATTGGCGCTCACTGCATTTATGCTGGTGTTATTAATGAATCGGCTGACGATATATTTATCGTTTGCCGCTGTTGTTCTGGCGGCGAGCTACCCGTTCATGAAGCGCTATACGCATCTGCCGCAGTTTTATCTCGGCATGGCCTTCGGTTGGGCGATACCCATGGCCTTTGCGGCACAAGGCAATAGCATCCCCCCGGTAGCCTGGGTTTTGTTTGCAGCCAATGTGTTCTGGGCCGTGGCTTACGATACCGCCTATGCTATGGTTGATCGCGATGATGATATCAAGATAGGCGTCAAATCCACGGCCATATTATTTGGCCGCTATGATCGTTTCATGATTGGTTTGTGCCACGCGCTTTGTCTTGTGCTACTGGTTCTGGTGGGCCAGCTGATGAAATTGGACATGATTTTTTATGTTAGCCTCATCGTTGCTGCCGGTATCGCCGGATACCAGCAGCTATTGATTAGCAGGCGGGACAAGAAAAAATGTTTCCAGGCATTCCTGAACAACAACTGGTTTGGCCTGGTGGTATTTCTCGGGTTTGTATTAAGTTTTTTGCCGGGAGCAAAATAGTGATGTACAGGAATTGAAGGCATTTATGGTGGCAGACAGTAAAACAAAAAAATTTGCGGTCATGGGTCATCCGATCCGTCATAGCAAATCGCCCATGATTCACCGGGATTTTGCCGACCAGTTTGGTCTTGATATTAATTACGAGACTATCGATGTGGAGCCGGGCACCTTTGCCCAGACGGTACGTGATTTTCAGGCCAGCGGCGCCAGCGGTTGCAATGTTACGGTGCCTTACAAGATTGATGCCTTTGAGATCGCCGATGTCCGTAGCGAACGGGCGCAGCGCGCCGGTGCCGCCAACACCCTGATATTTGATGACCAAGACCGTATTTGTGCTGACAATACCGATGGTGTTGGCTTGTTGCGGGATATCACCCATAACCTGCAAGTGCCCCTGGAAAACAAACGTATACTTATCCTGGGTGCCGGAGGTGCCGTGCGGGGTATTGTACCCAGCCTGTTGAGCAAGCAGCCGATGTTATTGGTCATCGCCAATCGTACCGCTGCCCGCGCCAGGGAAATCGCGGCGCGCTTCGAAGACGAAGGTACTATTCTTGCGGGTGGCTATGAAGTCGTATCCGGTGCCGGGTTTGATGTCATTATTAATGCGACAGCGGCAAGCATGGAAGGTGAAATCCCGCCCATCCCGGAGCGTTGTCTGACATCGAAGACGCTGGCCTATGATCTGATGTATTCCGACAAGCCGACACCATTCATGCTGTGGGCACGGATGCAGGGCGCCAGTAAAGTCACGGACGGGCTGGGTATGTTGGTGGAGCAGGCCGCAGAATCGTTTTATCTCTGGCATGGCAGGCGGCCGGAGACCTTGTCAGTGATGACAACCTTGCGGCCATCGTTGTGAACTAAAAATACCAGATCTCTCTATACGGTCAGCGGTTCAGGGATACCACCTTCCCCCGGGTGCTTACTTCAATATCTACTGGTAATTCTTCTAATGGTTCTGATATATAATTGCCCTGGACGTAGTCAACGCCAACAACCTTTAGTAGCCTCAAGATAGATACATTCTCGACGTACTCGGCAATGGTATGACGACCAAGAGAATGGGCAATGTCATTAATAGAGGACACCATGGTGTGGTCGATATTGGCCTCTTTCATACCCTGCACAAAAGAACCGTCAATTTTGATAAATTCCACCAATAAATGTTTCAGGTGGGTGAAGGAGCTGAAACCTGATCCAAAGTCGTCCAGGGCAAAGCGACAGCCCAATGTATTGAGTTCGTAGATCATTTTTTGTGCCGACTCGAGATTTTCGATGGCCGTGGTCTCGGTAATCTCTAAAGTAATAGTCGAAGGATCGATGGGGTATTGCTTGAACAGATCTTGCATAAACGGCAGGAAATTTTCATCGCTTACCGTCTGACCGGATATGTTAATGGAAAAATGAATATCGGTTCGGGTCTTGTGAATATTATAGAGTTGCTCGATCGCATGCGATACCACCCAGCGATCGATTTCGCGCATCAGGTTAAAACGCTCGGCGGTAGGGATAAAGGCACCGGGTAAAATAATGTCACCGTCATGACCTTGCAGTCGCATTAACACTTCATACATTTGGGTCTCGGGTCGTTGCGCCTGCAAATGCGACCACAAGTCCCCGGATTCCGGTAAATTATTCAGATCCAGCTCGGCCAATGGCAGAATCGGCTGATAATGCAATCGGAATAAATTACTCTCTAGTGCCTCTCGCAGACGGGTAGACCATCCCAGATCAAGATCCATATTGGTTTGGGTTTCGTTCTCGGGGATATATAAATGGGTCTGGTTACGTCCCTTGGATTTAGCGATATGACAGGCAATGTCGGCGTTGACCAACACCTCACCAGGGGACTGGCTGCGGTCGTTTATTATGGCGACACCGACACTGCCATTGATTTTGTAATTTTTACCACCGTAGTTAAAGGTACAGTCTTGTAACAGCTCTCGAAAGGTATCGGCTGACTCCAGGACCCGCTCAGGATCGACATTACGCATGATCACGGCAAATTCGTCGCCGCCAATACGGGTCAGCAAGTCACTACTACGCAGACGATTACGTAGTTGTCGGGCAATTTTAACGAGCAATTGATCGCCCGCGGTATGGCCGGCGGTATCGTTGATGTATTTAAATCGATCAAGATCAATATAGACCAGACAGCTAACTTCGCTGCTGCGGGCCAGTCGATTCACCTCATTATCCAGGGCCTCCTCAAAGAACCGGCGATTCAGCAATTCAGTCAAAGGATCGTGTGTTGCCTGCCAACGGAGTTTCTTTTCCAGGTTCTTGCGTTCCGAAATATCCTTAAAGGCGACTACCGATCCCTCCTGTTTGCCGAGAATACGTAGCGGGTAAATCGTGCATTCAACGGGGAGGGTCTTTTTTGCCTGGTTCCAGAACACCGTTTCTCTTGAGTAGACCTCATAACCGGAGCCATAGGCCTGCTGAATAAAGGATTTATCCCTGGCGATGGGACTGCCATCCTCATCGGAATGGTGGAATAGCTCATGAGGAGGTTGGCCAATGATTTTCTCGTCGTTTTCGTACCCCAGCATT
Source organism: uncultured Gammaproteobacteria bacterium (assembly GCA_913009215.1). Taxonomy (GTDB): domain Bacteria; phylum Pseudomonadota; class Gammaproteobacteria; order Acidiferrobacterales; family CAJVXG01; genus CAJVXG01. Next base: position 5,493 of record CAJVXG010000001.1, read on the forward strand.
TGCAGTGCTGCCGGATTAATAAAGGTCACCAGTCCCTCCTGGCTGACCCCATATACGCCTTCACCCACGGAATTAAGAATACCCTCCAGGCGATTACGTTGACCATCAATGGAATTTTTGGCTCGTACCATACGGCTCATAGCGGCGATGCGGGCGAGAAATAATTCATTGGCCTCATTTTTAAACATACACTCAACGGCACCGGCTTGCAGAGAATCTTTTATTACCTCATCCAGATAGGCGCCGGTAATAATGGCGGTGATAATGTGATTGGTTGCCGGGTTGTCAAGTAATCGACGACATAGTTCGTCACCATTTATTTTTGGCATGAAATAATCGGTAATAGTAATGTCGTACTGGTTTTTCTCTGCCAGTTTCAGGGCCTGCTCGGCATTTTCGGCAACGTCTGTCTGGTAACCGTTTTTGTTCAGTAACCGTTTGTAGATGGCTCGTACCGTGGAGGAGTCATCGACGAACAGTATGCGGATCTGATTATCGGTATCAAGCGGTTCACTGCTATCTTTATCCTCTTTTTTTCTGGAGTTTGATAATTTTTCCAGCGAGTCGGTAACATCGTGATAAGTGTCCCATAAGATAATGGCCGTCAGGGGCCGGCGTGCGGCCCAATTGTGCATGTTGGCATCGGTCTCTTGCGCCATTACCAAAACCGGGACATGGGAAAACTCAGGCCTGGTCAGGTGATCCAGCATGGCGTGATCGGGGATCTTGCCAAACTGGGGCCAACCCAAAACGATAGAAGAAAACGGGCATTCATCTTGCTGGGCATCCAGCAACAAATGTAGACCCACCTCGCAATTTTCGGCCATGGTGATATCGTGACCGTGACGCAATAGCATTTTCGCCAATACATGGCGTTGGGTAGCGGACTTTTCAATCAGCAATATTTTGTGCATTTTTTAGCCCCTCCAGCAGGAGCCGATTTCCCGTACACGGATAGAAAATGCAAGAATCATGCCTTGAATGCCTGGCAGAAAAGACCGGGCTATAGGATAACTATTTGGTTTAAAAAGGAGTTTATTTATTGAGGTAATCGTTTTTCAGGCTGACATAGTGTTGTGCCGAGTAATCGAACCACTTCATTTCCTTTTCACTTAGTTCCCGTTTGATTTTGACGGGGGCCCCCATCCACAAATAACCGCTTTCCAGTTCCCTGCCCTCTGGAACCAGGCTGCCGGCGGCCAGGAATACATCCGCATGGATAATGGCGCCGTCGAGGATGGTGGAGCCAATGCCGATCAGACAGCGGTCATGAATGGTGCAGCCATGTACTGTTACGTTATGACCAATGGTGACATCATCGCCAATATGCACGGCAAAACCCTGAGGATGTTCGCTATAGGGGTGGGTCACGTGGACCACGGTGCCGTCCTGGATATTGCTGCGATTACCGACGCGAATTTTATTGATATCGCCGCGCAGTACTGCAAAAGGCCATACGGAACAGTCAGCGCCGATAACAACATCACCAATAACGAGTCCGGCATCGTCGATATAGGCCGTGCCATCAATCGTCGGCGAAATGTCTTTGTAATTTCTAATGGTCATAGCCAGTATAATGTCACCAGTTCTAGCGTAATGTCACCAATTCTTCGGCGGCGGTCGGGTGAATCGCTACCGTGTTGTCGAGATCCCTCTTTAATGCTCCCATTTTAACCGCAACGGCAAAGCCCTGGATAATCTCATCGGCGGCCATTCCTATTATATGGCAACCCACTATTTTTTCCTGGTCGCCCACGGTCACCAGTTTTACCAGGGTTGGCGATTTCTGCCCGGTGATGGCAAAAAGCATATTGATAAAGCGGGATTCATATATTCTGACGGCAGATTCACCAAACTTTTCTCGAGCCGCCTCTTCGGTCAGTCCGACCGTACCGATGGGGGGGTGGCTGAAAACAACGCTGGCAATATTATCGTAATCAAGTCTGGCGTCCTTTTGTCCCGCAAACAGGCGCTCGGCCAGTTTGCGACCGGCGGCAATGGCGACCGGCGTCAGTGCCGTACGGCCGGTGACATCACCAACGGCGTAAATATTATTGACCGAGGTATTTTGCCAGCGATCGGTCTCAATATAACCATTACTATCGAGCCGCACCCCGGTATTGGCCAGCGCCAATGGCGCCGTTAAGGGCCCACGACCAATGGCCCATATCAGGGTATCAATATGGCCCAGCGACTCCTCTTCGTTATAGTGAATAGTGAGTTGACCATTACTGTCTTTGTCAATACTGCGGATGTTGCTGCTGGTCTGGATGTGGACCCCGGCCTTGATCATTTCCTCGATCAGGACCTCGCGGATACTGGCATCAAAGTTACGCAAAAAGAATTCTCCCCGCAGTAACATCGTTACCCGGGTGCCAAGAGACTGTAACAATCCTGCAAATTCGACGGCGATGTAACCGCTGCCAACGATGACAGTATGTTTCGGTTGTTTCTCCAGTTCAAAAAAACCGGCATTGGTGATGCCGTGCTCCGCCCCGGGCAGATCCGGGACGACGGGGGTACTACCGGTGGCAATCAGGATATGTTCGGCACTATAGCTTTGATCATTCACTACCACCGTACGGGCATCTTTAAAATGCGCCGTGCCTGTGATTTCGGTTACCTCCGAGGCATCCAGATCGCGATGATAGATGTCATTGAGGCGTTCCACATAGGTATCGCGTTTTTGTTTTAGTGCGCCCCAGTCAAAGCCCTTGAAGTCAGCATCAAAACCGTAGTCTTTGGCAAGATGCAATACCTCGGCAATACTGGCGGTATTCCACATCACTTTTTTTGGAACGCAACCGACATTGACGCAGGTGCCGCCGATGGATGCATTTTCGATAATGGCGGTGCGGGCGCCGTGTGCCGCGGCACGACGGGCCGAAGCGATGCCTCCACTGCCGCCACCGATAACCAGATAGTCAAAATGATTGCTCATATAGGTCAGACTATCATAATTATTTCTGCCAACGCAGGGGCGGTTCCTGTAGCAAGGCCTGTTGTTCTCGTAAAGACAGAATTTGTTCCTCCCAGTAACGGACGCTGTCAAACCACGGGAAATTGCGCGGGAAGGCCGGGTCGTCCCATCGTTGTGCCAGCCAGGCGTTGTAGTGTAACAGGCGCAAAGTACGCAACGGTTCTATCAGCGCCAGTTCGGCAGGATTGAGTTCAGAAAACTGGGTATAGCCTTCAAGGACGTCGGCCAGTTGCTGTTCCATATCTTCGCGATCACCCGAAAGTAACATCCAGATATCCTGAATTGCCGGGCCCATACGGCAATCATCAAGGTCAACAATGTGTGGTCCGGTATCGGTCCACAGAATGTTGCTTAGGTGACAATCTCCGTGCAGGCGCTGCACATCAACTGTATCGGTAGCGGCAAAAATAGACTCAATACCCTGTAATAAAATGTCGGTCAGGGTATTGAAAGGAGTACGTAAATGCTCAGGGATAAAAGGACTGTCTTGCAAGACCTTAACCGCCCGATAACCAAAACTGTCAATATCCAGTGTTGGCCGGTGCCGGAACGGTTCCGATCGTCCCAGGGTATGCAACCGTCCCAGGTAACGCCCTAGTAGCGCCCGGTCGTCGCTACTATTGAGTTCCGGGGATCGGCCCGGTTGCCAGGGAAACAGGGCAAAACGAAAACCCTTAAACTCAAACAGGGTATCACCTTTGTAATTGCCTGGTGCTACCACCGGGATTTCGTGTTCAGTCAGTTGTGCCGCAAAACGATGTTCTTCAAGAATGGCGTCATTGGACCAGCGCCCCGGCCGGTAAAACTTGGCCGCCAGCGGTCCCTGGTCCTCGGTGTCTATGCGATAGACCCGGTTCTCGTAGCTGTTTAGTGCCAAAAAGGCGCCTGTGCACCGATAGCCTCGTGTCTCCACGGCATCGAGCATGACTTCCGGTGTCAGGGTATCATAGGGGTGGAGGGGTGTTGTTGCTGCGTTCATGGAGGTTCCGATTTTGTCAGCCTATGCTGTCGTGGTAAATTAGTTCGTATCTATTAAAAGGAATACGTATTGTAATGTTATGTCCGTCATGAACGATAGTAAAAATCCCTTATTGCAGATAAAAGCCTTGCCATCCTTTGAATCGATCAAGGCCGGGCATGTGGAACCGGCGGTCAATGCGATGTTGGCCGATAATCGTCGACACATCGAAGAATTGTTGCAAGCCGGCAAAGACTATAACTGGGAAAATTTTGTCCAGCCGATGGAAGAAATGGAGGAGGTCCTGGGCCGTATGTGGTCACCGGTGTCGCACCTGCATGCGGTGCGTGACAGCGAGGATCTGCGTACGGCATACAATAACTGCTTGCCCAAATTTACCAATTACCATACCGAATTGGCGCAGGACGAGCGTCTTTACAAGGCCTACAAGATGGTTGCTGCTGCTGTCGGTTTTAAGGATTTGGACCAGGCGCAGAAAAAAATTATTGATAATGAGCTGCGCGATTTTCGTCTTTCCGGTGCCGATCTCAATAAGCCGGAGCAACAACGTTTCAAGGCGATTCAGGAGGAACTGTCGGGGCTGTACAGCAAGTTTGAGGAAAACCTGCTGGATGCCACACAGGCCTGGGAGATGTGCCTGACAGAGGATTCCGAAATTGCTGGTCTGCCGCAGACGGCCCTGGCCATGGCGCAGCAGGCCGCAGAGCAGGACAACAGGAGCGGATGGAAATTTACGTTACATGCGCCATCCTATATCTCCTTTATGAGTTATGCTGACAATCGGGCATTGCGACAACAGATGTACACCGCCTATGTCACACGCGCCAGCGACCAGAGTGATCAGACACAATGGGACAATAGCGAGCTTATGTTACAGATGTTGCGCCTGCGCGGTGAGAAGGCGCAGTTGCTGGGCTACCCGAATTATGCCGCTTACTCGCTGGAAACCAAAATGGCGGATACCGTAGAGCAGGTTATGGGTTTCCTTAACGACCTGGCCGAACGCTCCCGGGCCGCGGCACAAAAAGATCTTGATGAGCTAAAGAACTTTGCCCTGGAGACTGACAAGATCAATTATCTTGAGGCCTGGGACGCTGCCTATTATTCTGAAAAATTGCAACAACATCGATATCGTTTCTCCCAGGAAGAAGTACGTCCCTATTTTCCGGCACCGCAGGTATTGTCTGGAATGTTCGAGGTGGTGCAGCGGCTCTATGGATTACGCATCAAGCAGCGGCAGGGAGTAGAAGTCTGGCACCCGGATGCGGCCTTTTATGAAATACATGATTCCACAAACCGGTTGCGTGGCCAATTTTATATCGATCTTTATGCCCGAGATCACAAGCGCGGTGGCGCCTGGATGGATGAATGTACGGTACGCATGCGTCGGGGTGACACGGTGCAGACGCCAGTGGCCTATCTGACCTGTAACTTCTCACCTCCGGTTGGGGACAGACCATCCTTACTGACTCACGAGGAAGTCCTGACTGTGTTTCATGAATTTGGACATGGTTTGCACCACCTGCTGACCCAGGTGGATTATGCCGGTGTCTCCGGGATTAATGGTGTGGCCTGGGATGCCGTCGAGTTGCCGAGCCAGTTCATGGAGAACTGGTGCTGGGAGGGTGAGGCACTGGAGTTGATCGCCCGGCATGTCGATACCGGGGACCCGCTACCGAAAGAATTATTCGGAAAAATGCTGGCGGCGAAAAATTTCCAGTCGGCAATGCAGATGGTGCGGCAGCTTGAGCTTTCCATATTTGATATGCGTCTGCACAGCGAATTCGATCCCGACGGAAGGTTATCGATACAGGACGTACTGGATGACGTGCGGCGTGAAGTTGCTGTTATGATTCCGCCTGAATTTAACCGGTTCCAGCATTCCTTCGGCCATATTTTTTCCGGTGGTTATGCCGCTGGTTATTATAGTTATAAATGGGCCGAGGTGTTGTCGGCAGATGCCTTCAGTAAATTTGAGGAAAATGGCATATTTAATCGAAAGACCGGGGAGGAGTTTATGCATTCCATCCTGGAGGCCGGTGGTTCCGAGGAACCCATGGTTTTGTTCAAACGTTTCCGGGGTCGTGAGCCCAGCATTGATGCGCTGTTGCGTCATTCCGGTCTAAGCCAATAACGAATGAGGTAGTAATCTTGGTCAAGTGCTTGCAAATGGTGGTTTATGGATTGTTGGTGTTAGTTCTGTCCGTGATCCTTTTTCCTGCGTTTGCAGAGGAGAGTGGCACTGGTAGCGCTACAGCGACCGGAACTACCGGGACAGAGACGACTACCGGCACTGCCGCCGCCAAACCCGCCGTTAGTGTGGTACCGACATTGAGCCCGTTGCAGAAGGCCTATAAGCGCAACCGGCAGTTGCGCCAGGATTTACGGAAAACACGCGGCAAGCTGGCCACCCAAACGGCCCGGATCCAATCTCTGGAAAAGAAGCTGCTGCAAAAAAATACCAAACCGGTGGTCGATGATGCCGAGTTTGCCAATACTCGTCGTGCCAGCAGCAGGATTAGGGAACCTGAAGCCACGTCATTTACGGAGGTTTTTGCCGGTTTCAACTGGCTGTGGCTACTGGTTTCTTTTGCTATGCTTATTATAGGCTTTTGGGCCGGTGTGGCCTGGTTACGTGAACATAATCGCAAGAAACTGGGTGGTATGCACCTGAGGATATAGTAATGGCGATGAAAACTATTCTGCTTGTTTTGGTCTTAATGGTTTCTGTGCCCACTGTCATGGCCGAGCGCCTGTACAAATGGACCGACAGCAGTGGACGGGTCAGTTATCATGACACCCCTCCTCCACAGGGCTCGGGCTACCACGTCGAAGAAAAAAGGATACGTGGCAATAACCGCTATGGTGGTGATGACGAGAATCCCAATACAGAGGCGGCATCAAAAAATCCGGTGATACTCTACTCAGTACCCGAATGCGTTACTTGTGATCTGGCCCGTGCCTATTTACAGAAACAAAAGATTCCGTTTAAAGAAGTCAACGTGGTGAATGATCCCAAGCTACAGCAACAGTTGAAGAAAGTATCCGGATCACTGTCGGTGCCTACCATTACTGTGGGCAAGAAAGTCATGAATGGTTATATGCAGTCCTTGCTGGAAGGTGAATTGGCGGCGGCTGGCTATGTCAAGCCCGACGCGAAAAAAACAGAAAACGAATCATAATAAATAGCCAAACTTTTCCGTGAAGATCGCTACCTGGAATGTCAATTCCATCCGCGTGCGTTTGCCGCACATTATTGACTGGTTGTCGAAACAGCAACCCGATGTTTTGTGTCTGCAGGAAACCAAGGTGATTGATGAACTGTTTCCGGCAGAGGCCCTGCAGGAGGTCGGCTACGAATCGATTTACTGTGGCCAGAAAACCTACAATGGTGTTGCTACCTTAAGCAAATCCACGGCCGAGGATGTGTTGAGGCAGCCGGTGGCACTGCAAGATGAGCAGAAGCGGTGTATTGTCGCGACCATAGATAATATCCGCGTTATTAACGTCTATGTGCCCAATGGCTCCGAAGTGGGTTCGGACAAGTACCAATACAAATTGCAATGGCTCAGGCAGTTGCATGCTTACCTGAAGCAGGAGCTGGAACTGTATGAGCAACTGGTTGTTGTTGGCGATTACAATATTGCGCCCGAGGATAGCGATGTCCATGACCCGGAGGCCTGGCAGGGTTCGGTGCTGGTGAGCGATAAAGAACGCGATGCCTTTCAGGCCATGCTTGCCATGGGTCTGGTGGATGTATTCCGCCAGTTTGAACAGGAAGAGGGTAGCTACAGCTGGTGGGACTATCGTGCGGCGGCCTTCCGTCGCAACCGCGGCCTGCGCATTGATCATATATTATGTTCTGAAGCCCTGAGCCGGCAGTGCCACAGCTGTGTCATCGATAAGGAGCCACGGTCCTGGGAGAAGCCCTCGGATCATGCCCCGGTGGTTGCGGAGTTCAAGTAGACTTATTTAATCCAGATGGTTTTGGTATTAACGAATTCACGGATGCCATGCTGAGATAATTCGCGCCCGTAGCCCGACGCCTTGATGCCACCAAAAGGCAGCCGCGGATCGCTTTTTACTATCCCGTTAATAAAGGTAGCACCCGATTGCATTTGCCGCGCCAGCGTTTCCCCTTTCCTCAGATCACTGGTCCAGATACTGCCGCCGAGACCGAAACGGCTGTCATTGGCAATGCGCAGGGCATCGGCCTCGTCTTTGGCGCGGATGAAGATGGCAACGGGTCCGAATAGTTCTTCTTCATAGGCGCGTATTCCCGGTTGTACCCGATCAAGAATAGATGCCGGGTAATAACTACCCGAGGTGTCAGGCAGGGTACACCCCAGTATGGCCTTGGCGCCCTGGGCGATGGAATCAGTAACCTGTTGGTGCAATTCATCACGCAAATCCTGCCGTGCCATGGGCCCCAGGGTGGTGTTTTCATCGGCAGGATTACCCATACTTAAGATACCCGCTTTTTCTTTAAAGCGTTTTAAAAAATCATCGGCAATATCCTCAACGACTATAAAACGTTTTGAGGCGATACAACTTTGTCCGCAGTTCAGGTAGCGTGAGGCCACGCCGATGGTGGCCGCCTCATCAAGATCGGCATCGGCAAGAACCATAAAGGCATCTGAACCACCAAGCTCCAGTACCGATTTTTTCAGGCTGTGGCCGGCCGTCGAGGCGACCTGGCGACCGGCGGGTTCGCTGCCAGTGAGGGTAATGGCATGGATGCGCGGGTCCTCGATGACGGCGGCGGTCTGTTTTGCGGCAATCGGTAAATTGCAAAATACATAATCCGGGAACCCGGCATTGCTGAAGACTTCTTCAATAGCGGCGGCACACTGCGGTACATTGGAGGCGTGCTTTAAGACGCCGGTGTTGCCTGCCATCAGGCTCGGTGCGGCAAAGCGAAGCACTTGCCAGAATGGAAAGTTCCATGGCATGACTGCCAGTACGGTACCGAGTGGTAAATAGGCTACCAGGCTGCGCCCGGCATCGGATTCAATGATTTCGTCAGCAAGGAATGACTCGGCATGATCGGCATAATAATCACATACCGCAGCGCATTTCTCGATTTCGCCCCGGGCCTCCTTAATGATTTTTCCCACCTCCAGGACAATCAGACCGGCGTAGTGGTCCTGGCGTTTGCGTAATTCCTTGGCGGCATTCTTCATTAATGCAGCACGTTCCGGGAAGTCGGTGTTTTGCCATTGAGTCGAGGCAGCAGCTACGTTTTTCAGGGCCCGTTCAACAGCGCTATTATCCCAATAGTCGAATGTGGCGAGAGTTTTATTGGTTGCTGGGTTAGTGCTTTCTAGTGGCATAGCGGTTTCCTCGTAATTCCCCTATAGTTAAGTATGTCTGGTAGCCCGAATATTACACTATCATCAGCAATAGATATGATTAAAAGGAAGAGGTTCATTCTAGCGGCGTTTTTTCTGGTCTTGCCGGGGTTACTCGCTGTGGCGCCTGTTGTTGAGGCCAGTGTTGCCGACAAGGACAAGCAACGCCGTAACTATCTGTACGCCCTGGAGGCAGTACGGGGTGGGAATTATGAACGTTATAAAAAGTATTACCGGCAGCTGAAGGATTATCCCCTACAGGGTTATGTGCATTATTACTATCTGAAGAAACGGCTGGACAAAACCCCTGCCAGGGAAGTTCAAAAATATCTGCAAGCCAACCGGCACTCCTATAATGGTTATTTGTTACGACGGGACTGGCTCAAATACCTGGCCAGGCGCGGCCGCTGGAAGGCCTTTATTCAGGAATACGGTGATGGGGAGGATCTAAAGAAGAGCCGCAAGATTACCTGTTACTACCTGAAGTACAAAATACGGCATAGTGAAAACAAGGCCGCGGTTATGGAACAGATTGGTAAGGTGTGGCTGTACGGTAAACGATTACCACCGGCATGCGACACCGTTTTTAACAGCTGGCGCCGTGCCGGTCATATGACTTCCGATATAGTCTGGCAGCGTATTGAACTGGCTATGAAACGCCGCCGGCTGTCGCTGGTGCGAGACTTAAGTAAATACCTGGGCGTCAAGGACAAGGTGTGGGTTAAACGCTGGATCGCGATGCACAAGAATCCGGTGAAGGAATTAGCCGGCATCCGTTATGCTGTTGATTCGCAAAGGGCGCGCAACATCGTACGTCATGGCGTTGTCCGTATCGGTTACCGTGACCCGGAAGTGGCCATGGAAAAATGGTTACAATTGAAAAAGAAATACAATTTCTTTGGCGAAGACGACAATTACGTCAACCGCTGGCTCGGCATTCTCGGTGCACAAAATCATCTACCGGAATCCCTGGACTGGTTGTCGGCGGTATCGGCAAGTGCTGATGACAAACGTTTGTTAATCTGGCGCGTCAAGGCCGCAATCTATCTCCAGGACTGGGGCCGGGTGAAACAGTTTATTTCGGCCTTGCCTGTTGTTATGCGTCAGGAGGAAAAGTGGCGTTACTGGCAGGCACGTGCATTGGAACAAACCAAAGAAAAGAGGGAGGCACATCAAATCTTTGCCGAGATTGCCACCAATCGCAGCTATTATGGTTTTCTTGCCGCCGATCGGCTGAAGTCGGAATACAATATGCAGCACGACAATATTGAGGCGACACCGGAGGAAGTGAGTGCGGTGCTGGCCATGCCCGGGATCCAGATTGCCCAGGAGTTGTATCACAGTGGACAAATTGTCCCGGCGCGACGACAGTGGAACTGGTATTTGCGCAGAATGAGTAATCGTGACCTGCAAGTCGCGGCACTGATTGCACAGCAATGGGGTTGGTACGATCGTGCCCTCTATACTGCCAATAAAAGCGATCATCTCGATGATCTCGATATTCGCTTCCCGCTGGCCTATCGCGAGCAGATAGTCAGTAACGCCAGGAAAGCCAACATCGACACCAACTGGATGTACGGTATTATTCGACAGGAAAGTGCGTTTATGAAAGACGTTCGTTCTTCGGCTGGTGCGCTTGGCCTGATGCAGTTGATGCCAAGGACCGGGCGCGAGGAGAGCAGACGGCTGAAGTTGAATGTTCGCAGTCGTAGTGAAATTCTGAAAGTGAAAAACAACCTGCTACTGGGCGCCAGCCATTTACGTACCGTACTGGGTCGTCATGGCGATAACCAGATGCTGGCCACTGCCGCCTATAATGCCGGTTCCCACCGTGTTAAACATTGGCAACCGGAAAAGAAAATGGCAGCCGATATCTGGACCGAGTCCATCCCCTTTAATGAGACACGTAACTACGTGAAGAACGTGATGGCCTTTACCACAATTTATATGTACCGCTTAGGCAAGAACATTATGCGTCTGCAGTCACGGATGCAGGCGGTCGAAGGTAAAAAGCCCAAGAAATAAACCATTCCCCCTGTTTTCTTGATTCGCCGCAACACATTGTGGACAATGGCCCCTCAATATTGAGAAAATTAAAGATTAACGACCATGCCTGGATTGAATGTCTGTCTGCTCGGCGGCTGTGGTTTTGTTGGCCACAGTATCGCGGCACGCCTGTCTACCGCGGGCCACTATAGCCGTATTATTACCCGGCGCCGTGAACGCCATCGCGACCTGCTGGTATTGCCGAATTGTCATATTGTACAAGGCGATGTGCACGATCCTGCCTTTTTGCAAAATACGTTTAAGGATATGGATGTGGTGATTAATCTCGTTGGTATCCTTAATGAGAAGGGGCGTAACGGCAAGGGTTTTGAGAAAGTGCATGTGCATTTGACACAGAAGATTATCGAGGCCTGCCGTAATAGCGGTGCCAACCGTTTGCTGCATATGAGTGCACTGCATGCCTCGGTAAACGGCCCGAGTCATTATCTACGCAGCAAGGGTTATGGTGAAAATCTGGTACACGATGCTGCCAGGCATGGTTTGCGAGTAACGTCGTTTCGACCTTCAGTGATGTTCGGCCCCATGGATTCATTTCTGAATCGTTTTGCGCAGTTGTTGTCGCTGGCGCCAGGATGGTTCCCGCTGGCCTGTGCCGGATCCCGTATGCAACCGGTTTACGTTGAGGATGTTGCCAGGGCCTTTGTCACGGCCATCAGTGATCGCAAAACCTATGGCCAACGTTATGAGCTTTGCGGGCCCAGGGCCTACACCCTCATGGATATCGTACGCTACGTCGACCAATTGCAACAGGGACGCCACAGAATTATTCCATTGGGTGATGGCTTGTCAAAACTGCAGGCCGTACTTCTGGAATTCTTCCCGGGAAAACCCTTTACCATGGACAACTATCGATCATTGCAGATAGACAGCGTCTGTCGTGGTGCTTTCCCGGAAATCTTCGGTATTGTGCCAACGGCCATGGAAGAGATTATGCCAGGCGCTATTGGAGTTTCAACACAGGCCATGGACGAATATCGCCAAGACGCAAAACGCAACAAGGCAGGGGGAGCATAGCTAGTCGGGGTGGCTGTTTATTTGTTGCAGACGTTGTTTGCGCTGTTGTTCCGGCAAGGCCGCCAGTTTTTCTGCCTCCCGATAGAAGGCCTGTAGATTGCCCCTGGTTCTGCGTAGCAATTTCTGCAATGCCGGTACGTAATTATGATAGGTTCCCACCGAAGCAAGATGGGCATTGTTCAGATCCCGGGAAAACCAGGCATCGTAACCGGAGTAGTTGCCCCATCCTTTTTTTAAAATCTGATATTCAGCCTGCATTTGTCTGAACATGCTCTTTTTGCCTTCCCGTTTTTCTTTAATGCTTTGGGTTTTCTCATAATGCCGTTCCAGTTTGGTGCGATATTTTTGTATCAGGACGACAAACCGTCGCTGCCGGTTTTTGCGTTCCAGATAGGACTGGAAATTTACATTACTGTCATACCGTTGTATCCAGCGTCGCGTCCCTTCCAGTTCCACGGTCGTTGCCAGGGATTCACTGAATGCCGAATCGCTTTTGACATATATTTTTTGATGCGCAAGTTCATGAAATATCAGGCCAGCCAGCCTTGAGGTTGGGTAATGGATAAAGGTATTCAGTACCGGGTCGGCAAACCAGCCCAGGGTGGAGTAGGCGGTAACACCACCAATGGTGACATCCAGGCCCTGCGCCTTCAGCTTGTCGGCAAATTGTTGGGCCTTGTCCTTACTGAAGTATCCTCGATAACTGATGCAACCGGCAAACAGGAAACACCAGGTTTTGGGCTTAACCGAAAACTCCGGCGCCGCAACCACGTTCCACACGACGTAAGGGCGCTTAAGATCGGCATATTTTTTGAAACTCTTGTTGTCAGGTAACAATAATTCCTTGCTGGCGAATCGGCGGATTTGCTGCACCTTGTGTAATTTTTGTTTCAGCTTTGCATCGGTTTTGGGGTCTTTCCGCAGTTTGTCGATGTCCTGTCGCTGCGACATGATGGTCAGATGGCCATTAATGGAGTGGGCGTAATAGGCCAACCTGCCGCATGCGCTCAGTGCGACCGTCAATAACAGGATTCCGCATATTCGTAATAATTTAATCAATCTGTTGCTCATTAACACTTGGCGAAATCACTATGCCACATTAGGATGGCGATATGGAAATCTATCTTGTCGGTGGCGCGGTGCGCGACAAATTGCTCGGTCTTGAAGTAAAGGACCGGGACTATGTCGTGGTCGGTTCGACTCCGGAGGAGATGGTGTCTTTGGGCTATGCCCCGGTGGGCGCGGACTTTCCGGTGTTCCTCCATCCCGACAGCAAAGAGGAATACGCGCTGGCGCGTACCGAGCGCAAGAGTGGTCATGGGTATAAGGGTTTTACGGTCTACAGCGCACCGGATGTGACGCTGGATGAGGATTTGAAACGACGCGACCTGACGATCAATGCCATGGCCGAAGACCAGAACGGTATTCTCATTGACCCGTTTCATGGCAAGGACGATCTGGAAAACGGGTTTCTGCGTCATGTCTCGGAGGCCTTTCGAGAAGACCCGGTGCGTATCTTACGCACCGCCCGTTTTGCCGCCCGTTTTGCCAAGTGGGGTTTTCGTGTCGCCCATGACACCTATGCCCTGATGAAAAAGATGGTTGAAGATGGTGAGGTGGATCATTTGGTGTCCGAGCGTGTCTGGTCCGAGACCGAACGGGCACTGGGCGAGCAACAACCGGTACGGTACTTTCGCGTATTGCGACGATGTGGCGCGCTGGCGCGCTTGTTTCCGGAACTGGATGTCTTGTACGGCGTACCGCAACCGCAGGCGCATCACCCGGAGGTCGATACCGGTGTCCATACCATGATGGTGCTGGCACAGGCCGCCAGGCTCAGTAACGATACCCGGGTACGCTTTGCCGCCCTGGTGCATGACCTTGGCAAAGGCACAACCCCGGAATCGGAGTGGCCGAAGCATATTGGTCACGAGACGCGCAGCGTCGAACTGGTCAAGGCCCTGTGTCAACGCTTCCGTGTGCCGAATGAATTCCGTGACCTGGCGGTGCTGGTGGCACACTACCATACCCATTGCCATCGCGCCCTGGAGCTCAAGGCCAAAACCCTGCACGATACCCTGGCGTCACTTGATGCCTTTCGCAGGTTCGAACGCCTGGAGATGTTCCTCAAGGCTTGCGAGGCGGATGCACGTGGTCGCACCGGCTATGAAAACCAGGACTATCCTGAGGCCATGCGGTTTCGTCATGCCTATGCTGCGGCCTGTTCGGTCGATGTTGGCGTTATCGCCAGGGAGTGTGAGGACGGGGGGCAAAAAGGCGAGGCCATCAAGGAGGCGATTCGTCAGGCGCGGATTAAGGCCATTGGCCGTGTGCTTTAAATCACCCAATAATGGTTATATAAGGGTTTAATGGCCAATAAGGAAATAGCAGGCCACTCCCTGTATAGTTAGCTCATACCGATAGAGAGGATGAAATCATGACTGAAGCAACACTGCGGCAACAACAAAAAAGACCATCGGCCTTTGTGCTGGTTACTATCTGTACCGTTCTATTTATAGGGTTGACGATGCCACTGCAAGCAGCAAGGGCGGAACAACCGGCCAAGGTCGTGTGGCATATCGACTACATGGATCCGGCCCGGTTTAGTGCGACCCTGACCAGTCTCTACAATATGGCTACGACCTATGACGGCGAATTAAAAGACTATGATATTCGCGTGGTTTTTGTTGGTCAGGGGATGCGTTTTCTGACTGATGACAAGCTTGCCGGTACCCCACTTGCGGCCAAAAGGAAGTACCTCAAGCGCCGTAAAGAACTAAAAGATCGTCTTCGTAGTTTACGGTCCAGTTTTAACGTCAAAATGGAGCTGTGCAATATAACGCGTTTGGCTATTAATCTGGACAAAAAAGATCTCTACCCCGGTGTTATATTGGTGCAGTCCGGTGTGGTCCGCATTACCGAATTGCAATCCAAGGGCTATGCCTACCTCAAGGTGCAGTAGTTGTCACCGGGTTCTCCGCCCAAAATTGGTTTTGTTAGTCTCGGTTGTCCCAAGGCCCTGGTCGATTCAGAACACATCCTGAATCGTCTCGGCGCCGAAGGTTACGATATTTCGGAGGACTATGCTGGTGCCGACCTGGTTGTGATCAATACCTGTGGCTTTATTGATGCCGCCATTGAGGAATCGCTGGACGCCATTGATGGAGCCATGAAGGAAAACGGCAAGGTCATCGTCACCGGCTGTTTGGGCGCCAAGGGCAATATCGTTAAAGAGTACTTCCCGGAGGTGCTGGCCGTGACCGGCCCGCATGCCAGCGATGAAGTGGTACAGGCCATCCACCGGCACCTGCCGCCACAGCGCAATTCGTTTACCAGCCTGATCCCGCCGCAGGGCATCAAGCTGACACCGCAGCACTACGCCTACCTCAAGATCAGTGAGGGCTGTAATCATCGTTGCAGTTTTTGCATTATCCCCGATCTGCGCGGCGATCTCGTCAGTCGTCCCGCCAACGAAGTCATGGCCGAGGCCGAACGACTGGTACAGGCCGGAGTGAAAGAATTACTGGTGATATCCCAGGACACCAGCGCCTATGGTGTTGACCGCCATTACGACACCACCCTGTATCATGCCCGTGCCATCAGGAGCCGTATCACGGATCTGTCTGCTGCCCTGGGCGATCTGGGTGTCTGGGTGCGCCTGCATTATGTCTATCCCTATCCGCATGTGGATGAACTGATACCGTTAATGGCCGACGGGAAAATCCTGCCGTACCTGGATGTGCCTTTTCAGCATGCCAGCAAGAAAATCCTGAAAGCCATGAAGCGACCTGGCAGCCATGAACAGATTTTGCGTACTATTAAACATTGGCGCTCAGTTTGTCCCGAATTGACCATACGCAGTACATTTATTGTCGGCTTTCCCGGGGAGAGCGATGCAGACTTCAAAGAGCTGCTGCAGTTCCTGGAATCGGCTGAGCTGAACCGCGTCGGTTGCTTTACCTATTCCGATGTCGAGGGCGCCGCCGCCAATGATTTACCCGGCCCGGTACCTGAAGAGGTAAAACTGCAACGCCAGCAGCAGCTGATGGAGTTGCAGGCCGATATCTCCGCAGAGAAACTGGCCAGTAAGATGGGGCAGACCATGCAGGTGCTGGTGGACGAGGTCAACGAGGATGGCGCCGTGGCCCGAACCCGGGGCGATGCCCCGGAAATTGACGGCCTGGTTTATATCGAAGACGGTCAGAACTTAACAGTAGGGGAGTTCTATACTATTACTGTTACCGGCGCCCGGGAGCACGATATGTGGGGTAAAATTGCCATATAAAATTCATCATAGAAAAGTTAACTTATGCGAAGTATAAAAAGAAGCATCCTGGCAATGATTAATACAGTCGGGAGGATAATACCCAAGAAGATCCAACGATTTATTGTTGATGCGCCTGGTGTTCTGTACATTTTAGAAAAATTGTCAATTGGTCAGGTGGCGAGGGTTAAAACTCCTGAAGGAATTAAAATTGTTATTAACTCCCTGTTTCATTCAAATCTGGTTAAATCAGGGGACCTTTCAGGTTATGAGATGAACATCAGAGAGGCAATCACGATGTATACCAGACCCGGTATGGTAGCCTACGATATTGGGGCCAATGTTGGTATTTTTTCTTTTCTATTTGCATCTTTGGTAGGCGACACAGGATCTGTCTATGCGTTTGAACCCGAGCCTAACAACTGGATATGTCTTGAGAAATCTTTAGAAGAAAATAAAGGTATCAATATAACTTTGGATAAAAGGGCTATTGGGAATCACCAGGGACAGGAAAGTTTCGATCGACGTGGAGGCGCATTTTCCGGACGTCTCGTTGGGGATAATGAGACATATAGCAAAACAGACAATGTTCTATTGGTTGATACGGTCAGTATAGATTTCTTGACAAAGCAATGTAATTACCTTGTGCCAGATATATTAAAAATTGATGTTGAAGGAAATGAGGGATTGGTGCTTGAAGGTATGAAGAATATACTTCAACATAAGGGGCCAATAATAATATGTGAGCTGCATACTCATCTCGGTGAAACAGTAGATAAAGTGAAGGAGACTTTACTGGAGTTTGATTATTCTACATATTTAATTAAAGGAAATGATGAGGGGAAAATCAATATTCAGGCTATAAGTGATATTACAGATGCACATCATATTGTAGCCATAAAAAATGAAAATTAGATTTTCTTGATCAAAACAATATATGAACTATCAACGCACAGAATGTCTAACGGATGATATTATCCATCTGACTACAAGGAGAATGAAATGAAAAAATTATTATTTATAGGCGCCCCCATGCGTGTTTTCCTCCTGATCATGGCCAGCGTCCTGTTGCTTGGCATCTGGTTGACCGGTTTTGCCACTGCGCATTGGCTGCTGTATCTGCCGCCGGCGTTTTTTACCTTTGCCGCTGTCACCGGTATCTGCCCCGGTATGATGTTTACGCGCACGATGTTCAAGGGTGGCAAAAGCGCCTAGTCGTTATATAGATCGATGCCCAAAGGTGTTCGTAATATTGTTCTGATCAACGGCATAGTGGCCGTCATCTATGTGCTGGCCTTTGTGTTGTATTATCGCACGCATACGGTGTTCGAGATGCGCGTCCTGCCCGTCGCCGTGGCCTTTGTGGCATTAATCACGGGGCCGGTGCTGGTACTGGGCAGTGTGCTGGTCTGGCGCATTGTGCGTATACTGTGTTATGTCTTTGCCCTGTTGGCATCCATGTTTGTAGTTACGGCCATCTTTAAAGGTTTTATCCTGTCGGTACCGATACAGATCGCCTTGTTGATTGTTTTTAACATCTATCTCATTGGTGTGCGCGGTTATTTAAATAGCGATGTTGCCCGCAGTTACTTCAGGATAACTCCGGTAAAGGGATGATATGTCTTTACGCACCATCAACATCGAATGCAAACAAGCGGAACTGGACTATGCCGGGGCGCAGAGTGCGGCCGAAGCAAGGGCAAAAACAGAATTACAGCAACCCATGCTGATTGCCTGGTACGACGGACAAAAGCAGCAGGAACATCCCGAAGTACCGGAGTGTTTGCACAAGCCCGGCTGGCTGGCCTATGCGGATGGTCACGGCGGTGTTTTGCGTATTGATATCAACGATGGTGAATTCAGTTTTGTCTACGCCGATGCCGGCTGATGAGGTAAGCATTTCTGGATGCTGGCCGGGGTGTAAAGAATGCCGGCAGCAGGCAGAATAATTTTATAGGCGAACAGCAGTGAAAAACAGAACGGCAATGGCGATCGTCTGTTTGCACCTCAGTGCCGTGTTGTATGTGTTGCTGTTTGCTGTTGGCGCTTACCTGATGTGGCTTATCCCCAATATCAGTGAGAACGATCCCTATGCCTGGTACCTGGCACTGATTCTGATGCCGCTGGGTTTGTTCATGGCGATTGTCATCGAATGGGTTGTGCGTGGATTGCGCCGGCAACAGTTCCGGGCCTGGCTGGCCGGCATGGGCATTTTTATTGTGTTTGTCTCGCCACTACTGTTTCCATTGGGACTACTTGGTCTCTGGGGCTTGCTGGCCAGGGGCTCACGACAGGCCTTCGGTGTCGGGCGTTGAAGTCACTTTTTATCTGTTGCGCCTTGCTGTTGTCGGCGCCACTGTTTGCCGATTCCGTGAAACAACAGTACCCGTGGCACCGCGGGTTAAACTATCAGCGTATCGTCGATCGTATCCCCGCGCCAAGCGGTTATCGCCGCATACGGGTCCCGGACAAGAGTTTTTCGGCCTGGCTGCGTGGTTTGCCGGTGTTGCCCGGGCGGCCCAAAGTGCGATTATACAATGGCAAACTCAAGGGCAACCAGTCGGCGCATCACGTCGTCGTATCGATCGATGTCGGCAGGCGTGACCTGCAGCAATGCGCCGACGCCGTCATGCGTCTGCGTGCCGAGTATCTGTTTGCCAATGCCTGTCGCGACAACATTGTCTTTAAATACACCAGTGGTGATGTCGCTACCTGGCGGGCATGGCAGCGCGGGGTGCGTCCCCGTATTCGTGGCAATAAAGTGTCCTGGGTCCGGCGCGCCCGCAGTGATGGCGGTTATCAGAACTTTCGTCGCTATCTCGATAATATCTTTACTTATGCCGGTTCGTATTCCCTGAGCCGCGAATTACTGAAGGTGCGTAACCCCGCAACAGTACAAATAGGCGATGTCTTTATTCACGGCGGTTTCCCGGGCCATGCGGTCATTGTCGTTGATGTTGCCGAGAATCAAAAAGGCCGGCGCATTTTTTTGCTGGCGCAGAGTTTCATGCCGGCACAACAAATCCATGTCCTGCGTAACCCGACCTCGAGCCTGACGCCGTGGTATTCGGCGAAACAACACGGGCCGTTGGTGACACCGGAATGGTTGTTTCATTACCGGGAACTGAAACGGTTTGCCCGGATCAGTATCTGCCCCTGAGCCGTTCTACAAGCGACCGCGCTGGTCCTGTAATGCAAAGCCCTGCAACGCCATATCCATATCCTTGCCAAAGGCAATGACCTTGAACAACTCACCCATCTCGCTGGGCATGGTCAGTGTCTTCACCTGTTGTGTCATGGCCAGATGAGCCTTTACATCGTCGGGGTCGGAGGCATTCAGTAACTGCTCCAGGCCATTGCCGATGAGGAAGGCCGCCTGGTTGCTATAGCCCAGTACATCAAGCCCGGCCTTGCTGGCGGCCTCGGCCATGGCGGTGAAATCCACATGGGCGGTGATGTCCTGCAGGCCAATGTGGGTGAAGGGGTTGTCGTGGGCGCGGTGGCGATAATGGCACATCAGCGTGCCTTGCTGGCGTTGCGGGTGATAGAACTCGTGTCGCGGGAAGCCGTAATCAATCAGTAACATCACACCCTGTTGCAGCACGTCGGCGATGCTGCCGATCCAGGCCTCGGCCTGGAAGTTGACTTCCGAGGTATAGCCCTGCGGCAGGGATAATGGATCAATGCGTTGTTGCAGGTCTTGGTCGGCATCCATCGGGCAGTATTCAAACACCCCGTCGCGGTATTGCACGCCAAGTTGCTTCAGGCCATCGGTAGTTTGCTGGAAGCGTTGTACCGGCATCGCATCCAGCAATTCATTGGCCATGACGATGCCACGGAATCCGGGCTCTGGCAGGCCATCCAGCCAGCGAATACGCTCATACAGTTCCGGCACCTGTTGTTGCAGGTGTTGTTGTTGCAGATCGCGCAGGTCGCCGCTGGTCTCCAGGATTAGATATTCCGTTGGCAGTGCGTCCTGCCGTTGCAGGGTCTGTAAAATGTGTCCGGCGAGCAGGCCCCGGCCGGCGCCGACCTCGAGCAGGCTGGCCCCATGCAGTGGTGCCAGAATTTGTTGGCACTGATTTGCCAGGCATTGACCAAACAGCGGTGAGATTTCCGGCGCCGTGACGAAATCCCCTTGCTCACCAAATTTGATTTTATGGCCGCTGTAGTAGCCTAGCCCGGGGGCGTGCAAGGCCAGACCCATAAAGTGTTCAAAGCTGATCCGGTCCCCGGCCTCGTCTATTGTTTGCCGGATTAATGTTTGCAGTATGGCGCTGTGTTCGCGTTCGGTATCGCCCGGTTCGGGTAATTGCGATGCCGAGGCCCTGGCCTTTTCCAGTGCACGACGATAGGGATTCATGATTTTCGGTGGTGTTTGCCCATGGTTCACGGTATTGTGACACAAGTTGAGACAACAGGTGATACCGATGGGCGACGATATTTCCTTGCAAGACAAAGTAGCATTGATTACCGGCGGTGGACGACGTATCGGCGCCGAGATTTGTCGCATGCTGCATCAGGATGGCATGAACCTGGTGATCCATTATCGTAACTCGGAAGAGGATGCCCACGCGCTACAGGCCGAGCTGCATGAACAGCGCCCGGATTCGGTGTTGCTGGTGCAGGGCGACATCACCAGCATCCCGAAACTGCAAAACCTGGTGTTCGCCACCACCGAGGAATTTGGTCAACTCGATGTCCTGATCAACAGCGCGTCAACGTTTTACCCGACCCCGGTTGGTGAGACCGACGAGGTACAATGGGACGACCTCATGGGCACCAATCTGAAGGCGCCGTTTTTCCTCAGTCAGGCGGCGGCACCCCATCTGAAGGCCAGCAGGGGCTGCATCGTCAACCTGAGCGATATCCACGGCATGCGTACATTGAAAAACCACCCGGTGTACACCGCCGCCAAGGCCGG
>CAJVXG010000002.1 GCA_913009215.1 uncultured Gammaproteobacteria bacterium
CCGCTAGTAGATAAAAAGAACTGGAGCGGACAAGTGGTCCTTAATGCCAAGGGGGTAAACCTCGCTGCATTACCAAGAGTAATCAAGGAAAAAATCCCCGCAAAAGTGAATGGTGTAGTGAATACCCAGATATTAAGCAGTTGGCAAGATGGATTGCCATCTGCGGTTCATGGTTCTATCGAGGTGTCAGGATTAAATGTGAGCCTGAAACAAATGAAGGAGCCTATCAGAATAAGGCATCTGCTTGCAGATATGAGTCTGGTACGTTCCGGCAAGCATATTCAGCTGGATTTGAATGACCTGGTAGTGACCCTGAGGAAGCGACCCTGGCACGTGGGTCGGTTAAGGCTCAAGTATTACAAAAACCACAGCAGTCTGCATGTAAAATCTATCGATCTTGGTGAGGCCACAAAACTAATTTCATCTCTGAACATCAGGCATAAGGCAATAAAGATCATAGAAAAACTCAAACCGGCCGGGGTCGTTTCAAACCTTAATCTGCATATTACAGGGAAAGTCAGAAAACCCGATGACTTCCTTTTGACCGCGGACTTGAGGCGTTTATTTGTATTGCCTTACCGCAAGGCGCCGGGCATAGAAGGCTTGAGTGGGACGTTCAGGGTGAGCAAGAAATCCGGCACCTTTGAGGTGAGCCCTGATCCATTTATTGTGGACTTGCCCAGGTATCTCAGGTACCCGGTAGAAGTGTTGCGTGCTGAAGGTACCCTGAAATGGGTGAGGCATAACGATTATTGGCAAATAACAACAAGGAACCTGAAGGCCAAAGCGGCTGATGCGGAAGGTGTAGCGCATGTCGATGTGAAAGTCCCCGTTGACAGGTCGATATCGCCATGGGTAAAGCTACGAGTCGATTTCCGCAACGGTATAGGGGCCCATGCAAAACGTTATTTGCCGCTTAATGTAATGACAAAGAAAACTATCGACTGGTTCGATGGGGCGATACGTTCTGGAGATATCACCAGGGGCTATGTGATATACGATGCAGCCGCACGTAAATTTCCACGCACGGCCGAAATGGGGGACTTTGAGGCTGTGGTGCACGTACGCAACGCTGATTTCCGCTTTTTGCCCGGTTGGCCCTCGGTAAAACAGGCCGATGTTGACCTGAAATTCAAACGTACAAGCATGATAGTTACTGCGACATCCGGCAAGTTGCAAAATCTTGATGTACGCAGACTTCTGGTGCAGTCGGATGAACTGGGCAAGAAGAGTGACAAGCCTATTAATGTGAGCGCAACATTGTTCGGGGATACTGGTAGTACTATTGCAGTGCTACGCAATGGTATGAGCCAATACAAGGACAATGCCTGGCGCCATTTGCTGGCCCCGGGGCTCAGAGGTTCAGGAAACAATATCGCCCATTTTACTTTGCAACTGGATCAGAAGAACTTCAAAAAGTACAGTCTTAATGGACAATATATTGCCAATAACAACAGTCTGTTTTTACCTGTGGCTCAATTAAGTGCTCGTCGAATAAACGGCCCGGTATATTTTAATGAGAACGGTATACAGGAAGGTCATCTGCATGGAACTTTCTTGGGAGGTGTGGCAACCTTGGAAATACAAACAGTACAGACTGGCAAGAATTACGGATTAGAGTTCCAGGGTGAGGGAAATTTTACAGGTCGGGGCATTGGCGCCGCATTTGGTGCCTGGTTACAACCTTATCTATCCGGCAAGGGCAGTTGGCAGGGGAAATTGCTTTATCAGAACAATAGTCCGCACTTATCATTTTCAGCGGATACTTCGGGTTTGAGTTTAGGCTATCCGGTACCGTTGGCAAAGAGCGCCGGATTTATGAAAAAGGTGACGGCCAGAACGCTAAAGAGCAATAAACAACGCCAGTTGATTGTCGTGAATATGGGGCGCAGGGCAAGTGGTTTGTTTGAGTTTATCAAGCCACAGCAAAGCTGGACATTTTCTCGCGGCACCCTCGATATCGGACACAAGAGAAGACGCCTGCCAAAAACAAATGGTTTGCATATTTCGGCTACAGCAGGGTATCTGGATGCCGACGCCTGGTATTATCAAGTGATAAAGAAACAACGTGGTGATGGTGAGGTACCAGCATTTATTACGCGTATTAGCGGGAATATCGGCGCACTGGATATCTTTAATAGACGTTACGGTAAAACTTATATCGATTTGTCCAGGAAAAGAAATGTATGGTATGGATCTGTTCGTAGCAAGAGAGTGCGGGGACAAATGCGCCTGGCATTTGCACCGAAGAAGAATGATTTCCGTTTCAATCTTGCCCGTTTGGTTATTCCTGATCCTAAACCTGGAGCAAAAGATAGTCACGATCCGCGCAATGTGCCCATTTTATTTTTGAAGGCAGCTTCTGTCAGATATCAGAACAAGGAATACGGTGCGGTAAGAATTTCAGGATGGCCAATTCAGCATGGCTGGAGGCTGTCACGCTTTGATATCAATAATAAAGCCATGTCATTAAAGAGTACTGGTAAGTGGGTCTGGCGTGGAGGGCAACAGTGGTCAGAAAACAATTTGACACTGACAGCGCACGATCTGGGTAATACCCTGACCTTGCTGGGCAGTCCAGGTTTTGTCAAAGGCGGGAAGGGCGATTTGATGGCCAGATTGCGCTGGCGTGGTGCACCCTATGAAATGCATTACCCAAGCATGTCCGGCGTGGTGGAATTCAAGGCACGTTCGGGGCGCTTCCTGCAGGTGAAAGAAGGCATTGGCCGCATGCTGGGTGTACTTAATATCACGTCTATCATGCGATATTTGATATTTGATTTCAGGCCCATCTTTGGTAAAGGCTTTGCATTCAAAAAGCTGGATGGGAATGTGTCTCTTGTCCGCGGCAAGGCAAAAACCAGTATCTTTATTAAGGGTAAATCAGCCCACCTTGATATTCGGGGTGATGTAAATCTTGCTGCTGAGACCTATAATCTGGTTATGGGAGTTACCCCGCAGTTGGCTGGCAGTGTCGCCGGCGCTGGCGCCTTGCTGTGGAATCCGGCCACGGCATTCTGGTTATGGTTGAGTCAGAAGATGTTTAAAAGAAAAATAGACAAGAAGACCCACACTTTGTATACGATAAAAGGCACATGGAAAGACCCGATCATTAAAAAGATACCAAAGCCAAAAACGGCGCCAACAAAGAACAAGACGGAAGAGGTTGAATTTGAATAGTGATGCAACACTGTAAATATATATTGCCATTCTTTTTGTATGCTGCTATCGGCCAGGCGGATGTGACCTATGGTGCGACTATTACAGAAGAGCAATGGTCGCGACCACGCACTGGCGTCATGATTATCTCACTGCAGGAATTAAGCGGACTGATTAATCGTTTAGATCGTTTCCCCAACAGACACCTGGTATTGCAATACCGCACTGGCGATGATGGCATCTTGTCGGTAGAGGAACTGAGGGCGTGGTTAATTGCCCTGGGTATCCCCTCGGATCGAATTGTCCTGATTCCGGGTCTTCATCAGACCGGGGTTGTAGACATCCGCATTAGTTCTGGCAGCAAACTGCAATAATGGAGTTCGCTGCCATCCAGATGGCTTCTGGTCCGGAGGTTGTCCAGAATCTGCAGAAAGCCGAAAAGTATATTCATGATGCAGCAAACGCCGGCGCCAGGTTAATAGCCTTGCCCGAGAATTTTGCATTAATGCCGAACAATGATCAGGATCGTTTAGAGGCCGCAGAGGATATGGGCAGTGGGGTAATCCAGAGTTTTCTTGAGGAACAGGCAAAACAAAATAACATCTGGCTTATTGGTGGGACGATTCCGATAAGAACCCATGATCCTGAGAAGGTTATGGCGGGTTGCCTGGTTTATGATAATCATGGTTCTATACAGGCACGTTACGATAAAATACATCTGTTTGATGTATCACTGAGTGAAGATGAAACTTATCGGGAATCCGATTATATTTTGCCGGGATCGGACACTGTAGTGTATGAATCTCCCTGGGGGAAAATAGGGCTTGCTGTCTGTTATGATTTACGTTTCCCGGAGATGTTTCGAGAAATGCTGACATGCGGGCTCGATGCGGTAGTCATACCATCTGCATTTACGGCACAAACAGGCAGGGTGCATTGGCGGGCGCTGCTGCAGGCTCGTGCCATTGAAAACCAGATATATATTATTGCCCCTAATCAGTACGGCGTTCATGCTAACGGGCGTGAAACTTACGGACATACCATGATTATTGATCCGTGGGGAGAGATTTGCTGCTGCATGGAAACCGGGGGCGGATACATTAAATCAAAAATTGATCTGGACCATATAGTCCGGGTGCGACAAATGTTACCGTGCTTACCACATCGGAGAATTGGTTCATGAGTGAAATTATAACGCTGGCAAAGAATGCATTACTGGAACCAGCGGGACTGGGTAATCAGGATATTGAGACGCTCATGGGGAAATTATGCTCGATGAATATTGATTATGCCGACATGTATTTTCAATATAGCTGTTATGAATCCTGGTCATTAGAGGAAGGGAGGGTGAAAAGCGGCAGTTATAATCAGGCGCGTGGTGTAGGGGTGCGTGCCATCAGTGGCGAGAAAACGGGATTTGCCTACTCTGATGCTATTCTTTTGCCATCATTGAGCAATGCGGTAGATGCTGCGCGGTCGATCGCAAAACAGGGTATGGACAAATCCATAGCCCTGACCTGGCCTGAAAAGCCGGAATTGACCCTGTATTCCAGCGCCAACCCGGTGCAAAGTCTGGGTGATACAGACAAGGTGCAATTGCTCGAACAGGTCGATAAAAAAGTACGAAAGCTTGATTCACGTGTGCAGCAAGTAACAGCGAGTTTGTCGGGGGTTCATGAGGTAGTGTTGATTGCACGGAGTGATGGTGACCTGGTTGCGGATATACGACCCCTGGTTCGTTTAAACGTCAATGTCATAGTTGAACAGAATGGCAGACGGGAGCAGGGTGGCGCAGGAGGTGGAGGTCGCTTTGGGTATCAGTATTTTCTGGAGCATGGTCGTATCGATAGTTACGCCAAAGAGGCAGTCGATCAGGCATTGACGAATCTTGACGCCGTCGGATCTCCGGCGGGTGAGATGCAAGTTGTGTTAGGTCCGGGTTGGCCTGGTATCCTGTTGCATGAAGCAATCGGTCATGGACTTGAGGGCGATTTTAACCGCAAAGGCACTTCTGCTTTTTCAAACCGTATTGGTGAGCAGGTTGCCTCACCACTTTGCACTGTTGTAGATGATGGTACGATTGCCGATCGGCGTGGTTCCATGAATGTAGATGACGAAGGTACAGCAACTCAAAACACGATGTTAATTGAGAAGGGTATGTTGCGTAACTATATGCAAGATACATTGAATGCGCGCTTGATGGGAGTCTCCTCAACCGGGAACGGCCGAAGAGAGTCATACGCACACTTGCCCATGCCTCGTATGACCAATACTTATATGCTTGCAGGCGAAACTCCACCAGAGGAAATTATCGCAAGTGTCAAAAAAGGTTTATATGCCAAAAACTTTGGTGGCGGACAAGTTGATATTACTTCCGGGAAGTTTGTTTTTAGTGCCAGCGAGGCCTACCTGATAGAAGATGGTAAAATCGGAAGACCCGTCAAAGGCGCAACCCTGATCGGCAATGGACCGGATGTATTGACACGTGTGTCTATGGTAGGAAACGATCTTAGGCTGGATCCGGGAGTCGGTACCTGTGGCAAGGAAGGACAGAGCGTGCCCGTTGGTGTTGGCCAACCAACCATGAGGATTGATGGCCTCACTGTTGGCGGTACCCAGGAATAATTGTATGAAGACTTTGGTAAAAAGTGGTTTTACCCGTGACCGTATTGATGCCACCAGCGCACTGGTGCAGTTGGCGCTTGATAAGGCAAAAGCCAGCGGCGCCTCGGCGGCGGAAGCAAGCGCCCTGGTGGCCCATGGCCTGAGTGTGACGGTACGTCAGGGTGAAATCGAAACTGTCGAACATAATGAAGATAACAGTATCAGTGTTACCGTCTATTATGGTGATACGCTGGGCTCAGCCAGTACTACAGACCTCGAGCAGGCCGCTGTTATAAAGGCCGTAGAGGCGGCGTGTGCTATTGCCCAGCATACTGCCGAAGATTCCTGTTTTGGACTCGCCGATACGGGCTTGCTGGCAAGCGAAATTCCGGACCTTGATCTTTATGAACCCAATTCGATAACTATTGAACAGGCTATCGATAGTGCCAAAGCCTGCGAACAGATTGCCCTGGACAGTGATAGTAGAATTACCAACTCAGAAGGGGCCTCGTTGTCAATGCAGGAAGGGTTGGACGTATACGGAAACACGAATGGGTTTTTGCACGGGCTTTTGCGTAGTCGATACAGTAAAAGCTGTAGTGTTATCGCGCAGGACGCCTCAGGGATGCAGCGCGATTACTGGTATGATACAAGACGGCACTTTTCAGACCTGGAGAGCGATGCAAGCATTGGTCAAAAGACGGCTCATCGTACTTTGAGAAGACTGGGTGCCACTAAACTGTCTACCCGGCAGGCCCCGGTCATTTTTGAAGCACCAGTGGCATCCAGCCTGGTGTCCCATTTTCTTTCGGCCATCAGTGGTGGTAACCTGTATCGCCAATCATCATTTCTGCTGGACCATCTTGGTAAAGCGGTTTTTCCGGAGTATCTCTCTATAGAGGAACTTCCCCATATACCGCGGGCGCTGGCAAGCAGCCCGTACGACAATGAAGGGGTGGTTACCAATGAACGAACCCTGGTGCAGGCGGGTGTGTTACAGGGGTATCTTCTGAGTTCCTATACAGCGCGCAAGCTGGGTATGCAAACGACTGGAAATGCTGGCGGTCCGCATAATGTGATCATGAGTCACGGCGAATCGGATCTGGCCGGTTTACTCAGAAGTATGGACACAGGTCTCCTGGTCACAGAGTTGATTGGTTATGGCATCAATTCAGTGACTGGAGACTATTCGCGAGGTGCCGCAGGTTTTTGGGTAGAACGGGGTGAGATTCAGTACCCGGTTGATGAGATTACTATTGCAGGTAATCTCAGAACCATTTATCAGGATATTGTTTCTGTTGGTAATGACATAGATACTCGTGGCACAATTCGTTGTGGGTCTGTCCTGATTGGTAACATGACAATTGCTGGTAATTAAACGGGCTGTTATTTTCATATTTACGCTTTTAAAAAGTGCAATCATCTGAAGATGCACCTTTCTCTGCCAGCAGAGAGAAGTAGGGTTAATAACAAGTCTTTAAATAATGGCCAAATCTACTGAAAAGCAGAGTGATGATCGTGAGGCACTGAAGTCCGCGCTGAAAACAGAGCGCGATACTGATCTTCGCCTTGCCCTGGCCGATTTGCACCCGGCAGATATTGCCGATGTTCTGGAATCCATTCCCCTTGATCAACGCGAGAAGGTTTTTGCACAGATTGATAATGCGTTGATCGGTGAGGTATTGGTAGAGGTTTCAGAGGGCGTACGTCTCAATCTTCTGGAGAATCTCGATAGCCAGTCGTTGATTGCTGCTGCCAAGACGCTGGATACGGATGATGTTGCCGATCTTATTCCCGATCTGCCGGATGAAGTCATTGCAGAAATGTTGTTTGCGATGGATAAACAGGATCGTCTCAGACTCGATTCTGTGTTGTCGTATCCGGAAGATACCGCTGGTGGTTTGATGAATGTCGACACTATTACTGTGCGCAATAATATCACGCTTGAGGTAGTGCATCGTTATTTACGCAGGCGGGGAGAATTACCGGAGAATACCAATAAGCTTTTTGTAGTGGACCGTGATGATTCATTACTGGGGACGATATTAATAGGCGATCTCCTGGTCAACGACCCTGAGTCACGTGTCAGTGAGCGAATGGATGCGGAGCCGGTTAGTTTTGAAGCTATGACATCTGCGAGAGAGGTTGCTGCTGCGTTCGAGCGTTATAACCTGGTTTCGGCACCGGTTGTTGATGATAAAGGCAAATTGATTGGACGAATAACGGTCGATGATGTGGTAGATGTCATACTGGAAGAAGCAGAGCATTCAGTGTTGGCGCCGGCGGGTTTGAAGGAAGATGAGGACTTGTTTGCACCGGTCCGTAGTAGTATCCGGAGCCGTGCCGTCTGGCTTGGTGTGAATCTGGTTACGGCGGTTATTGCATCCTGGGTGATTGGTCTTTTCGAAGACACGCTGCGCTCTGTGATTGCCCTGGCCGTGTTGATGCCTATCGTTGCCAGCATGGGGGGTAATGCGGGTACGCAAACACTAACCGTGGTTATTCGTGGCTTGGCGTTGGGCGTGATTACCGATAGTAACGCGCGTCGTGTACTGATTAAAGAGCTATTGATCAGTGTTATGAATAGTATGATCTGGGCGGTAGCGGTCGCTATTATTGCGATTATCTGGTATCGCATGCCTGGCCTGGGCCTGGTCATTGCGCTGGCCATGTCAGTGAATTTATTGGTGGCGGCCCTGGCAGGAGTCAGTATCCCTATAGTGGTCCGGAAAATAGGAATAGACCCTGCCCTGGCCAGCGGTGTTATGTTGACCACAATTACCGATGTCGTGGGATTCTTTGTATTTCTGGGACTTGCCAGTCTTATACTGATATAAAACCCTGTTTATTTCACTGTAAACAAAGCTTGGGTAGTTCTGTTATAATTAGTAATATAATCTGGTATCGTTCAGGACACTATGGACAAGCATATTCTGAAACTGTTGGCCAAGGCTGTAAAAGAGAAGCAATGTGCTGCTGTCCGCTACCGGGACCAACGACAAATACGTGTCATTGAACCGCATTGTATTTACACTAATGAGCGTGATGAAATGGTAGTGGATGGTTACCAGGTGCGTGGTTATTCATCAGGAGGACGCCCCCCGCCCTTCTGGCGGCCTCTTCGTTTAAAGAAAATCACTGCCTTGTCTATCCTGAAAGAGACGTTTGAGACCCGATGGGCGGAAGGGTTTGACCCCAATAAAAAGAAGTACCAAAAGAAAGTAGTCGCAATTGTGACAAAAAAGAAGCCAAATACTATTGTTTATCCAACACAGCAACAACAGGAAATGGGACCGTTCCTGCCAGACAAAAGATAACCCTGTCTCTACAGATTACCGATCAAGGGTATTGATAGTATCCAGCATTTCTCCGATTTTCTCATTGCTGTGTAATTTCAGCAAACGGTTCGCCTGTTTTCCCAGTTCAGAGGTGTTACTTTTGCGTATTATCTTTTTGATATCCATCAACATGGCTGGGTGCATACTGAATTCACGCAAGCCCATGCCAAGCAAGAGCCTGATATATTTCGGGTCACCTGCCATTTCGCCACACATAGCGACCGGAATATTGGCTGCCCTGCCAGCCTTGATGGTATTGGCAATGAGTTGCAATATCGCAGGATGGGACGGGTCGTAAAGGTAATTGACGGCATCATTGACACGATCTATTGCCAGTGTGTATTGAATCAGGTCATTGGTGCCAATAGACATGAAATCCAGATGTTTTGAGAATGCCTGGGCTGCTATAGCTGCTGCTGGAACCTCAATCATACCGCCAACAGGGATGTTGGCATTAAAACGAGTCTTGCTGCGTTTTAGCTCGTGCTGTATTTCGTCAATAAGGTCAAACACCCGGAATAGTTCATCAAGGTTGGACAGCATGGGTATCATCAGCTGTACTTTCCCATGAATCGAGGCACGAAAAATGGCTTTGAGTTGCGGTTTGAACAGGCTTGTGTCACTGAGACACAGACGTATAGCCCTCAGGCCCATTGCCGGGTTGGAGCGAATATCGATGGCGCCTGGAACACTGTTGGTCGGCTTGTCTGCTCCAATATCCAGAGTGCGGATGGTAACCGGCATATTCGGGAATCTTTTTATTACCTTTGTATAAGCTCTATATTGTTCTTCCTCATCTGGTGGGTTTACCCGGTTCATAAACAGAAATTCGGTACGATACAAGCCGATACCGGCAGCCCCGGAATTCATTGCCGCAGTAATATCCCCGGGTAACTCGATGTTGGCCAGTAACTTGATTTTTTTCCGGTCGTGAGTCTGCGACTTTTTGCGTTTCAGGCTGTCAAATTCGTATTTTGATAATCGGGTTTGTAATTTTCTTTTTTTATAATATGAAATCGTGGCCTTGTCCGGGTTGATAGTCAGAACTCCTTTATTACCATCAACGACAATATTATCGCCGGTGCGGATATAACTGGTAGACTGGTGCAGGGCAACTATGGCCGGTATACCCAGGCTTCTGGCCAGGATCGCGGTATGTGATATCGGTCCACCAAGATCAGTAACAAAGGCCTTGATCTTGTTTTTTTTGAACAATACGGTATCGGCAGGCGCCAGGTCATTGGCGATGATGATATGACCCTCCTGTATTTCTGTAGTTGATTCATATATACCTAACAACACGCGCAGTACGCGGTTCACTACCTGTATGATGTCATTCTTTTTATTCCTTAGATAAGGATCATCCATTTTGTCGAATTTGTTGCATAACAGATCACTCTGCTTCTGTAATGCCCAGGCGGCATTGAGTCTTTGCTCACGAATCATGGCTATTGGGGCATCTGACAGCATTTTGTCTTCCAGGATCATAAGATGCATATCGACAAATCCAGCAGTTTCTGGAGGAGCGTTCATGGGGATATGTTTTCTGATTTCCTGGAGTTCGCGACGCACTACTTCTACTGAACGCAGGAAGTGCTCTACTTCATTGTCAACTTTATGCTCCGGCAGGACCTGTTCAATAATTTGTGGTTTACTGCTTTGCAGGACATAGGCCTTGCCTATGCTGATTCCGTTACTGACACCTGTGCCATAAAGGGCGAGCATTATTCCTTCTCGCCAAATTTGTCATTGACCAGATCGATCAATGATGTGCAGGCTTCCGTTTCATCATCTCCGTTGGCACATATGCGAAGTTCAGTGCCCATGGCTGCGGCCAACATCATGATACCCATGATGCTTTTTCCGTTAACGGTTTTTTCGTCCTTGATCAGGCTGATTTCACTATTGTAGTTATTGGCAAGGCTGACAAATTTGGCAGCAGCACGAGCATGCATCCCGAGTTTATTGGTGATCATGGCATCCTTGCAAGTCATGACCTGGCATCCTGTTTTATATCCCCATGATGTGAGGCATGGATAATACCTTCATGGGCCAGCACCATTAATTTACTGACAAGTTCCAGTACAGGTAGTTGCTGGTAATTAATCGCGCGTATCAGCATGGGTAGGTTGTAGCCACCGATCAGTTCAACATGCCCGGGATCAATATAACGACGGGCGATATTGGCATGCGTGGAACCAAAAAGATCTGCCAGAATGACAAGATCGTGATTACGGGTCTTAACAATGCCACTAATCATGGAGTCTATCTGCTCTGTGGATAGTGCATCGGTAATCTCAATTACTTTAATGTTATCAGGTTTTCTGCCCAATACGTGTTGTGCGGCACTGAGCATACCTATGCCTATGTTGTGGTATGAAAGTAGTAAAATATTGGTCACGGTAATTCTCGATGGCGTATCTGGATTCTTATGCCCATATTTTTGAACAATTTGGCCAACTTCTCAACAACATATACAGAACGATGTTGCCCACCTGTGCAGCCGATGGCAACGGTCATATAGATTCTATGCTCCGCTTCAAATTTTGGGATCCATTTATTGAGGAATGAGGCAATATGTTCGGCCATGTCTTGCACTTCTTCATGCGATTGTAAAAATCGTATTACCGGATCGTCCAGGCCGGTATATTTTCTTAATTCAGCTTGCCAGTGCGGATTAGGCAGGCAACGAATGTCAAAGACAAAGTCAGCATCCAATGGTGTGCCATGCTTAAAGCCAAAGGACTCCAGCAACAATGTCATACCTGGTGTATCTACCTCTTTGGCAAAGTTGTATATTTGTTGCCTGAGTTCATGCGGGGTGGTGTGCGTGGTATCGATACGCAATGCAGCGCGATCGGCCAGGGGTTCGAGTAATGCTTTTTCCTGTTTGATGCCTTCCAACAGAGATGTGTTTTTGTCAGTTAATGGATGTTTCCGGCGTGTTTCCTTGAATCTTTTTACCAGGATTGACTGGTCGGCTTCAAGATAAATAATCTGATACTGGATACCAATAGCTTCAATTTCCTGCAGACTATCGGGCACGGCATCAAGAAAATAACGATTACGTGCATCAATACTGACCGCTGCGTGTGTAATGCCAGGTGATTTTCTGTCCATGACCAGGTGCGCAAAGTGGGGTAGCAACCCTGCAGGCAGATTATCGATGCAGTAATGCTCCATGTCTTCAAGGGCCTGCAGGGCAATACTTTTACCGGAACCGGATAGTCCACTGATGATAAAAAGGCTCATTGATTGTTATTCAGGATAGCCTCTTGTTGTTGTTTGATAAAATCATCGGCTGGGTTATTGCCCGACATTCTTAGTATATAAGACCTTGTTGCGACTTCGACCAGTACCGCCAGGTTTCTACCAGACGCTACATAGAGTACCACTTCCGGGACGTCAAGCTCCAGGATCCTGTGGGTAGCAAGTTCAGCCTGCAAGCGATCGATATTGCTCGCACCTTTTTCAGGAAATGCTTTAAGATTTACCACTAAATGCAGTTTTTTCCGGTTGCGGATGGCTGTTTCGCCAAACATGCTACGAACATTCAAAACACCAAGGCCACGAACCTCAAGATAATTGGATAGCATTTCCGGGCATTGGCCCACGAGGACATCGGGTGCAACGCGCATAAATTCAACGGCATCGTCAGCAATGAGCCTGTGATTACGGCTCAATAATTCCAGTGCTAATTCACTTTTACCAATACCGCTTTTTCCACTAACAAATACACCAATGCCCAATACTTCCATGTAAACGCCGTGTAATGTAACGCGCGGTGCCAGCATCTGGGCCAGATAATGTTGCAGGTAATCAACGACCTGAGGTCCCGTTGAGTGTGAACCTAGTAAGGGGACCTGATGTTTTTCAGATAATTGTACCAGTGCCTCTGGAACACGCAGGCCGTCACTGATCAGCACCATGGCCGTTGCCGGGTTCTGCAATATCCCCTCAATGGTCTTGATATACTGTTCCTTGGGTAACTGCTCCAGATATTTGATTTCATGGGGGCCAATAATCTGTATCGGATTGGGGTGAATGATATTGAGATAACCAACCAACGCAATGCCCGGGTAGACGGCATTGACATTTTCCAGCAACCTGTCTTTGCCTTCTTTTCCTGCGACCCATTCCAGCTTGAGTGCCTCTTGCTGGTAGGCAAATAGATCATCTGCGGTGAGTTGTGGGATAGACATGTTAAAATAGCATACGCACTATTCTGTCAATACGCTATATATCTCTTTATTTGTGTTTGCGTTGAGTAGTTTGTCACGAAGCCCTTCATCTCTGAATTTGGTGGCCAGAGTAGACAGAATCTCGAGATGCTCCTTATTGGCATGTTCCGGCACCAGTAGAGCGAACACCATATTTATCGGGTGATGGTCATTGGCTTCGAAATCTATTTCTTTCTCCAGGACAGCAAAGGCACCGATGGCTTTGTCCAGTCCTTTCAGTCTTCCATGCGGTAAGGCAACACCCTCACCAATAGCAGTGCTGCCCAGGCGTTCGCGTTCAGTCAGGCACTGGAATACTGCATTTTCATTCAGTGAAGGGGCGTCTTGTCCAAGAAGACCGCTGATTTTTTCCAACAGCCGTTTTTTGCTCGATGCCGACAGGGTGTGCACGACGCGGTTCTCTGACAGTAGGTCGACGATTTGCATCTCTATACAGCTTTGTTTTGGATCATTCTTATTGCTCTGGTGCTACAGCTTATACCCAATATACGCTCAGTCAGAATTATGTTTTTTTATACCACCATCACTTCTGTGATGATCGGTGAATTTTTCCTTATGTTTGATAACCTGGCGGTCAAGTTTGTCGGTCAGGGAATCTATGGCGGCATACATATCAACGCCTTCGGCATTGGCATGAAGGGTAGCACCCTTGGCATGTACCGTGGCCTCGGCCAGGTGCCGATTTTTATTTACCTGAAGGACCACGTTGGTGTTGGTGACATGATCAAAATGTTTTTGAATTCGCATGATTTTTTCTCTGGTATATTTTCTAAGGGGCTCGGTTACTTCCATATGGTGTCCACTGACTGTTATTTGCATTATCAACTCCGATTGGTTAAAGCAGTGATTTCCGCTGATTGGACGGTGGTATATTTAAAGATTCACGATATTTCGCAATGGTTCTACGCGCAACGTGAATGCCCTGTATTTCCAGCATTTGTGTAATCTTGCTGTCACTAATGGGTTTGTTCGGCGATTCCTGATCAATAAGCTTGGTGATCAGGGATCTTATTGCGGTAGCAGAGCATGTGCCTCCATCAACAGTACTGACATGGCTGGAAAAGAAATATTTTAGTTCAAATATCCCTCGTGGGGTTAGCATGTATTTGTTTGTAGTGACGCGGGATATAGTGGATTCATGCATCTCGACACTTTCTGCGATATCGTGTAGCACCAGTGGTTTCATTGCTTCCGGTCCATGATCAAAAAACCCACGTTGGCGGTCAACAATAGTTTTTGCGACCTTGAGCAGTGTTTCATTGCGACTTTTGACACTCTTGATAAACCAGCGCGCCATTTGTAGGTGTTCCTGCATATATTTATTGTCGGCGCTATTATTGCCACGATGAATCATTTTTTCATAATGAGCGTTGATCCGTAGTTTCGGGGCAACTTCGGAATTGAGATCAGCCCTCCAGACACCTTTTACCTTTCTCACGAGGATGTCGGGAATGACATAATTGGTTTGCGTGGATGGCACCGCGGAACCAGGCCGTGGATTCAGACTCTGAATAAGCTCTATGGTTTGCTGTAACTGTTCCTGCGACAGTTTTAACTTTCGGCGTAATGTGGATTGATCTCTTTTTGCCAGTAGTGCCAGATTCTCAGTGGTGGCCAGATCTATGGCAGTGATGAGATGAGGTGTTTCTTTTGGTAATTGCTTTAGCTGGATGCTAAGACAATCCGCCAGGTCTTTTGCGCCTACTCCGACGGGGTCAAAATTCTGCACTTGGTGCAGTACGGCCTCATACTCATCAATCTCGACAGGGTCTTCGATTTCTACAGACTGGATTATTTCCTCGGCTCCGCAGTCCAGATATCCGTCGTCATTAATGGCATTAATAATGGCCTGTGCAATAACCTGGTCTCTTTCGGAGAGCGATGTCATGTGCATTTGCCATTCCAGGTACTCAGACAAGGTTTGTGCCGCACTGTTTCTTGCATCAATATCGGGAAAGTCATCGCCAGTATTCTGTCTGGTGCTGGTTGGTGATTGGTAGTCATAACCATCTTGCCAGTCTGTATCGGTATTGTACTCTTCATTGATGGCATTATCGGCCAGTTCAATATCGGTGCTCTGTAGAGATTCTTCGCCGGTATTTTCAGTTTTGTCCTCACCGTTGGCAGATGTCTCTTCTGGCTTGTCCTGGCTCTGCTCCTCGTCTTCCTCCAGCATAGGATTGGTTTCCAGTTCTTCCTGGATTTCCTGTTGTAATTCAGCAGAGGAAAGTTGCAATAGGCGTATGGCCTGCTGTAATTGCGGGGTAATGGTAAGGTGCTGACCGAGCTTGAGTTCAAGCGATTGCTTCATATTGATAATCTAGACCACAGTAGCATAAGACAAAATCCACTAATTCTTCTGTATATGTGAATATTGTAGCTCAAAATTGGATGGTGGCGTACGAGTCTTATTCGATGCTTGATAATCAGGATATTGGGCCATTGCTACATGCGGAAATCTTCACCCAGATACACTTTTTTTACCGCATCGTTGGCAAGAATCCGGTCCTGGGTGCCGCTGGTCAGTACGCTACCCTCGTTGACAATATAAGATCGATCGCAAATTTGTAGTGTTTCCCGGACATTATGGTCTGTAATGAGAACACCAATAGAAAGATTCTGTAAGTGTTTGATTAATTTCTGTATTTCTATCACTGATATGGGATCTACCCCGGCAAAAGGTTCATCCAGCAGTATAAATTGAGGTTCTGACGCCAGCGCCCGGGCTATTTCAACCCGCCTGCGCTCACCCCCGGAAAGGCTGATGCCCAGCGTTTCCCGGCGGTCACTGATATACAGCTCATTGAGCAGGGTTTCCAGGCGCTGGTGGCGCTGCTCGGTATTCAGGTCCTGACGGGTTTCAAGGATGGCCATGATGTTGTCTTCCACTGTCAGTTTGCGAAACACGGATGGCTCCTGCGGCAGGTAACCGATACCCATGTTTGCCCTTTCATGCATGGGTAGCTGGCCAATGTCCTGGTCGTCAATGCTGATGGAGCCGTTGTCCATTGGCACCAGACCGACGATCATATAAAAGCAGGTAGTTTTCCCCGCACCGTTTGGCCCCAACAAGCCTACGACCTCACCAGTACTGACTTCAAGAGAGATGTCCTTGACCACCTTGCGGCCTTTATAGGCCTTACATAGATTTTTGCAGATTAACGTTGCCATGTTACCGGTCTGTGCTTTCTGGCTCTGGAAAGAATGTCGCTGTTACCTTGCGGTCGCCAATACT
The DNA here is from genome assembly GCA_913009215.1 of uncultured Gammaproteobacteria bacterium. Classification (GTDB taxonomy): domain Bacteria; phylum Pseudomonadota; class Gammaproteobacteria; order Acidiferrobacterales; family CAJVXG01; genus CAJVXG01. The sequence continues at coordinate 16,578 of CAJVXG010000002.1, forward strand.
TCTGGCAACGAAATACTCCCTGTTGTTGTCATACAAAAGGTAGTCGCTGGTAATAAAATTTTTGTCCTGATGAAACGATACATTTCCCCTCAGCTCCATAATCTTGTTTTTAACCTTGTATTCAAGTTTCTCGGCCTTCACCAGGAAGGCTTTTTCGGTCTCTGTGGCAAGGCGCCTGATAGTAAGTGGCGAGCCTTTTGCAATCATAAACCTGGTCTTTCCTTTCTCAACCCTGACGGCAATTTGGCTGGCACGAATAATAAGATTATCACTTCTGATTCTGACGTTACCACGATAGACTACCATGCCGGTTTTTTGGTTGATGGACACCGACCGTGCCTTGATATCGGAACCCTGCTGTTTCCTGTCGGCAAAGCTCTTATTGCCTATGGTACAAAGCAGGGACAATACGATTGCTGTTGTGGTTATTATTTTTGTCATCAATTGAGGCGTATTGTCATAGTGCCAACCGAGGCACGTATATTTCCTTGTCGCTGAACAACATTACCCTGAAGTTTTAGTGTCTTGCCATCTGCGGATAGCCAGCCTTTGTTGGCACGAAAATAAACAGGGCTACCGTCTTTCTTTATCTGGGTTAACCGTGGCTTAATCAACATCGCAGTATTGTCATCTGGATAATGCACAAGTTTGATTGCCTTTAGTATGTATTGCGCATTGTTTCTGGTTCCAATCTGTCTGGCGGAGAATTTATGAATAATGTAGTCGGGATCATGTCTTTTCTGGTAATTAAATTTTGTATCCGGATCCTCGAATTTATCTGATAACCACCAGGTGAAGGCAAAACCAAAGAGCAGGATAATCCCTATAATGATTTTTTTGGTATCGCGAAACATATGAGGCTTAAGTATTATTCAAAATAACGTTGCATTTCTTTTTGATAACGACCCTGGGAAAACAGGATCATTTCGCATATCTCACGTGCCGCACCATGTCCACCGCTACTGGGCGTTGTCCAATGCGCATTTTCTTTGACCAATGCATGGGCATTATTCACCGCAATACCAAGTCCGGTACGTGTCATGATGGGTAAATCAACGACGTCATCACCAACAAAGGCAGTTTGCTCGTGTGTAATACCAAGTTTCTGGATCAGCTCCTCATATACCGGTAATTTATCAGCGCAGCCCTGGTAAACATGCTTGATGCCCAGATTGGCTACACGGTACTCCACAACCCTTGAGGTTCGACCGGTAATGATGCCGGCATCCACTCCATTTCTGATTAGCATCTTGATACCATGCCCATCCAGTGAATGAAAGGCTTTGTATTCCTGACCATCATCCCCGAGGAACAGACTACCATCGGTCAGTACACCATCAACATCGAATAACACCAGCTTGATAGCAGCGGCACGCTTGAGAATTGTGTCATTGACAGTAAAGGGGAGCTGGAATGTTCCCGACATCATACTACTCCCAGTTTTAACAGGTCGTGCATGTTCAGTGCGCCGATTAATGTATTGCCCTGATCGGTAACACAGACACCATTGATTTTATGATGCCGCATCAGTTGCACGACTTCTGCCGCCAAGCGATCCTGTCGGGTGGTAACGGGATCCCTCGTCATCACTTCATCGATTGCAAGACTGTAGAAATCTTTTGATTCATTCAGCGTTCGGCGTAGATCGCCGTCAGTAAAAATGCCCAGGAGTTTGTTTTTTTTATCTACAATACACACCATACCCAATGTCTTGCTGGACATTTCCAGTAAGGCATCACGCAGTAGCGCACCTTGATATACCTTTGGGATTTCATCATCTTTATGCATGACGTCATTGACATACAATAATAATCGTCTTCCCAGTTGTCCACCCGGGTGGGACCGGGCGAAATCTTCTTCCGTGAAGCCCCGCGATTTAAATAACGCAACGGCAAGGGCATCGCCCATGGCCAGAGTGGCCGTGGTGCTTGAAGTCGGAGCCAGGTTGAGTGGGCAGGCCTCTTGTTCCACGCCAACGTTCAAAACAGCATCGGCCTGTTGCGCGAGACTGGACTGGACCGCGCCTGTCATGGCGATCAGTTGGACACCCATGCGCTTGATGATAGGCAGGATGGTGAGGATTTCCGCCGTCTCTCCGGAATTGGAAATGGCTATGACAACATCATCTGCTGTGATCATGCCAAGGTCGCCATGGCTGGCTTCACCGGGATGTACAAAGAATGCCGGGCTGCCGGTACTGGCCAGCGTTGCTGCAATCTTGCTACCGATATGACCGGATTTCCCCATACCCACGACGACGATACGACCACTACAGTTTTGCATCAGCGTACAGGCAGCGGAGAACTGGTCATCAATACGATCTGCCAGTTTGGCTACCGCATCAGCTTCCAGGGCAATAACGTTTTTGCCGAGCTTTTTAAAGATATTGGCTTCTGTCATGTATCAGATGAATAGGTTACTCTAGGTTGGAGTATATCGAATCAGCGATTAATATCCTATGGGACAGGTAGGTTTCCAGACAATCCTGGTGTTGTTGGCCGTTTCCGTGGTGGTCGTTGGCCTGTTTCGTTATCTGCATCTGCCGCAAGTCCTGGCCTATCTTTTTGTCGGTTTACTGGTGGGTCCTTCGGGTCTGAGCTGGATCAGCAGTACCCATAGCACGCACCAACTGGCCGAGTTTGGTTTGGTGTTTCTGATGTTTACGGTCGGGCTCGAATTCTCCCTACCCCGTTTAAGAGCGATGAAGTTCATCGTTTTTGGCATGGGCGGGGCCCAGGTGTTTATCAGTTTTGCTGCTGTTGCATTGGTTGCATGGCTGCTTGGTGTCTCGATAGAAGGCGCTATCGTGATTGGCGGGATCTTGTCCCTGTCTTCCACTGCAATCGTTATGAAGTTATTGACCGAACAACTGGAGCAAAGCTCGCGCCATGGTCGACATGCCATAGGTGTATTATTATTTCAGGATATTATTGTGGTTCCGTTTCTTATCCTGATACCGATGCTGGCAGGCGGTACCGAGCAAACTTTCTTTGTTACCTTTGGCTGGGTGCTGCTCAAAAGCACCCTGGTGTTGGCTGGCATTCTGTTATTTGGTCATTGGTTGTTACGACCCCTGTTTCATGAAGTAGCTTTGGCACATTCTCGCGAATTCTTTATGTTGACAGTGCTGCTGATTACCTTGAGTGCGGCCTGGATCAGTGATGTTGCAGGCCTGTCTCTTGCATTGGGTGCCTTTCTTGCCGGTATGATGATTGCTGAGACTGAATATCGACATCAGGTCGAGAGTGATATTCTGCCATTCCGTGACGTTTTGTTGGGCCTGTTTTTTATTACGGTCGGAATGCGTTTGAATCTGGACAGCTTATTGGCGCTTTGGCCATGGATATTGGCTTGTGTCGCTGTACTCGTTGTATTCAAAACCGTCCTGGTAACGATTCTGGGGATGGTTTTCCGTATGAATCTGGGCGTAGCCATGCGTACGGCACTGGTGCTGGGCAACGGCGGTGAATTTGGTTTTGCATTATTGCTGCAGGCGACTAACCCTAAATTACTAAGTGGTAACATCTTGCTTAGTAACGATCAGACCCAGGTAATTTTATCTTCTATAGTGATTAGCATGGTGCTTGCAACCTTTATGGTGCGTTTTAATGGGCGAATCGCCAAGGCCCTGGTACCCAGTTACAATAAATCACGCGTTGAGAACCTGGGTCGCATACGTCAGGAGACCAGCGGAATACAAGGACATGTTATTGTTTGTGGTTATGGTCGTAGTGGTCAAAACCTGGCCTGGATGCTGGAGCAGGAAGGGCTCAGTACCGTGGCGCTGGATCTCGATCCCATCAGGGTCCGTGACGCACGCGACGCCGGCAAGGCTGTGGTGTATGGCGATGCCACACGACGCGATGTATTGCAGGCGGCAGGGCTGGATCAGGCCGTGGCCTTAACAATAAGTTTTGATAATGTCAGTTCGGCCTTAAAGCTGTTGGAGGTGACAAGGACATTACGGCCTGATATGCCGGTTATTGTTCGCACCATGGACGATAGCGATATTGAGCGCCTGGTGGCGGCTGGCGCTACCGAGGTCGTGCCTGAGAGCATCGAAGGCAGCCTGATGATCGGTTCGCATGTATTGTTGCTCTTGGGTATACCATTGTCTCATATTGTTTCCCAGGTACGTGAAGCACGCCATAATCGATATCGTATGTTGCGTGGGTTTTTCCATGGCGAAGACATGGAATACGATACCAAGGCCTATCCTTTTCGTCTGCACTCCATAACACTGCCCGAGCAGGCCTATGCTATTGGAAAAAAGTTGAGTGATATCAATCTTGAGGAAATCCATGTTCATGTTACGTCGGTACGACGCAGTGGTATCAGCGGCCCGGCACCTGAACCAGGTACCGTATTGCAAGTCGGCGATGTGCTGGTGTTATACGGTAGTTCCGATGCACTGGAACAAGCCGAGAAGCTGTTGCTGGAGGGTTAGAGCCTGATGATGGAGCAGGACATTCCCTATTTGCTGGTCGGTACCTGTGGTTGGGATAATACTGAATGGTCCGATAACTACTACGATGAGGATGAACCCAGGGAATGGCGTTTCCTGACCTACAGCGGACATTTTCGTAGCGTTTTGGTGCCCGCTGTGCTGTGGTCTGAACCACCGGAAGTAGATCAATGGGCCGAGGAAGCGGATGATGCCTTTCGTTTTGTGCTGGAGTTGCCCGGCTCGTTTGCTAATCCAAAAATATCATCCGGGAATTTACAGCAACTGGCGCAGCAGTTTTTTCAGCAGGTGCAGCCTGTTCGTGAACAGACCGTCGGTTTATACCTCCAGCTTGCCCAGCAACCACCCGATATGGCCTGGTTGCGTGAGTTGTTCTCCGTTATAACGCCCTATCTTCCACTCAGCATCGCTTTACCGGCAGTATGGCAAACCGAGGAAGCCATGGTATTGTTGCAGCAGTATCAGGTTGGTCAGTGCTGGTTCCCGGATGAAGCAGGGGACATGCCTGGACAATGGGGGCAATGGGTGATGGCGATTAGTGAAACCTCGGACCTCAAACAATTGCGTAGTATTATTGAAAGGTTCTCACCAGTGCTGGATAAGCATATCGAGGCCGGGTTGTTTTTCAGAGGTAAAAATGCGGCCGATGCGGCCGAGCAGGCACGTATTATTGCAGACCTGCTGGTAGTTTAAGGACGCCCTTGTGCCATTCAGCCTGGGTTAAGGGAAACAGTAATAAAGTAATTACCAATGACCAATAACAAGACAGACCTGGTACGCATTGAGGACATCGCCTTTAAAAGGGGGGAGAGGTCGGTATTTGCCAATTTATCTCTGCTTATCCCGCGCGGAAAAGTCACTGCCATCCTTGGCAGCAGCGGGGCTGGTAAAACCACCATCCTGAACCTGATCGGCGGTCGTATTGCCCCCGAGGCCGGCCATGTTTATGTGGACAATCAGGACGTGCATCAACTTTCCACTAACGGGCTGTATGCCCTGCGAAAGCGCATGGGTATGTTGTTCCAGTCCGGCGCCCTGCTTACCGATCTCAATGTCTTTGATAATGTTGCCTTCCCGGTGCGGGAACATACCCGTTTGCCGGAATCACTCATTCGCCATTTGGTGTTATTGAAACTGGAGCTGGTGGGATTGCGCGGTGCACGTGGACTGATGCCATCCGAGCTTTCTGGCGGGATGGCCAGGAGGGTAGCCCTGGCCCGCGCCATCGTCCTTGATCCCATGATGGTGATGTATGATGAACCGTTCGCCGGATTAGACCCGATATCCATGGGCGTGATCGTGAAATTGATACGTGAGCTAAACGATGTGCTGAGTATGACCTCGGTGATTGTGACACACGATGTACACGAGGCCTGTAGCATAGCCGATTATGTTTATCTGGTCGGTAATGGCAAGGTCATCGCCGAAGGCGATGCCGAAACCATGCTAAACGCCGATACTGCTGAAGTAAAACAATTCATGAGCGGTTTGCCCGATGGTCCGGTACCGTTTCATTATCCTGCCAAAGACTTGAGCGACGATTTTATGAAGGCAAAATTATGACGCGCTATATCAGCCTTGTAGGAAGAAAGGCTATAGGCACCGTTGAGCGCAGTGGCCGTGCCGGTCTGTTCCTGTACGATGTCCTGGCGGGCTGCATGCCACTCATGCGACGTCCTGGACTGGTGGTGCAACAGCTTTATATGATTGGTGTGTTGTCCTTTATCATTATAGTGGTGTCCGGATTGTTTGTCGGCATGGTGCTGGGTTTTCAGGGTTACAACATACTGAGAGATTATGGCACCGAGTCAGCCCTTGGCTTAATGGCCGCCAAGACACTGACCAGGGAGCTGGGTCCTGTGGTGGCCGCATTGCTGTTTACCGGACGCGCCTGCTCTGCGTTGACGGCGGAAATAGGGCTGATGAAGGCCACCGAGCAACTGGCCAGTATGGAAATGATGGCGGTTAATCCTTTTATGCGGGTATTGGCGCCACGGTTTCTCGCTGGTTTTATTGCCATGCCCTTGCTGGCTGGCCTTTTTACGGCCGTGGGTATCTTTGGTGCCCATTTGATTGGTGTTGAATTGCTGGGTGTGGATGTCGGTGTTTTCTGGAACCAGATGCAGTCCGGTACCGATTTTTATGATGACATCCTGAACGGGTTTATCAAGAGTGTGGTTTTCGGTGTGGTAGTGACCTGGATCGCGTTGTTTGAAGGCTATGAAGCGGTACCGACATCGGCCGGGGTAAGTCAGGCTACTACCCGTACGGTTGTTTATGCCTCATTGGCGATATTGGGATTGGATTTTATTATGACAGCCTTAATGTTCGGAGAAATTTGACATGTTAAACAGAAAGGTAATGGAGTTTTGGGTGGGCATGTTTGTAGTTGTCGCACTACTGTCGCTGGTGTTCCTGGCCTTCAAGGTGGGTAATCTGGGAACCTCCGATGTGGGCAAGAGCTACCAGATCAAGGCCGTTTTCGGCAATATCGGGCAACTGAAACCCAAGGCCCCGGTAAAGCAATCCGGTGTTTTGATTGGCCGGGTCACGGCAATAACACTGAACGGGGATTACAAGGCCGAAGTTCATATCGAAATCAATGAGAACTTTAAGATCCCGGTGGACTCCAAGCTCAGTATTCGTACGGCGGGTCTGCTGGGGTCGCAATACATCGCCGTTCATACCGGTGTTATCGATGATTTCCTGGTGAATGGCGATGTCGTTGATGAAGCCAATACCCAGTCAGCCATGGTGCTGGAAGATTTGATTGGACGGTTTTTTGTGAACAAGGCCGATGAAGCCAGTAAGTAGATGATGCAAATCAAGGAGTAGTGCGATGATGAAGATATTGAGCCTGATGGTATTGTTGTTGTTTGTGCCTGTGACGAGCCAGGCAGAGACAGGGCCAGACCAATTGGTCAGGGAAAATACGCAAAAGATTCTTGGTCTGTTGAAGAAGAACAAGAAGGTATACGACAAAGACCATGAAAAGCTGTTCAAGATGGTCAATGAGGTTATATTGCCGCATACCGATTTTGTGGTGATGTCCAAATGGATACTGGGGCGCACCGTCTGGAACAAGGCCAGCGAGGATCAGCGCCAGCGATTCGTCAAGGAATTCCAGAATCTGATGGTACGAACCTATGCCGTGGCATTATTAAAGTACACCAACGAGAAGGTGATTTTTTATCCCTTCACTGCCAAAGAGGGTTCCCGGCGTGCCACGGTGAAGACCGAGGTCAAGCAATCCGGTGGCGGCGACAATGTCCCGGTGATATACAGCTTTTACTACAAGAAAGGTAATGGCTGGAAAATCATTGACGTCAAGATTGCCGGCATCAGTATGGTGACGAATTATCGTATCGAGTACGACGTACGTATCAAAAGGATCGGTCTTGACGGCCTGATTAAAAGTATGGCTAGCGGAAAGGGCGCGGCCATTATGCCGAAGAATATAGCCAAGAAAATTAACAAGAAATGAACGCCAATATTGTCACCATTGCCGAGAACAGGTTTGCGTTACAAGGTCCTTTGACCTTTGACACGGTGCCGGATGTTCTCGGTGACTCGAGAAGCTGGTTGAAAAAAGGCGCAGAGGTGACGATAGACTTGAAGCAAGTCAGCAAGGCGGACAGCGCAGGCCTGGCTTTGTTGATTGAGTGGCTACATCTGGCCCGATTGTCGGATTGCAAGGTACATTTCATTAATTTCCCGTCACAATTCAAGAGTCTCATCGATGTTACTGGATTGCAGCAAGCCCTGGCCATCACGGAGTAATGTGGCTTGATCGCCGCGGTTTCTATAACTGATATAAAGAAATACTACCGTCAGGTGCATGCCCTGGACGGAGTCAGTTTCACTATTGATCAGGGTGAGTTCTTTGGCTTGCTCGGCCCCAATGGGGCCGGCAAGTCCACCTTGATCAATATCATGGCCGGACTGACCCGGGCCGATTCCGGTTATCTGAGTGTGATGGGGCACGATGTGGTGCGTGATTATCGTCAATCGCGCCGGGCTATTGGTGTAGTGCCTCAGGAGGTGGTTTTCGATCCCTTCTTTACGGTGCGTGAAGTGCTCCGGTTACAGGCCGGGTATTTTGGATTGGGCAAGCGTAACGATGACTGGATTGACGAGATCCTGCATATCCTGAAACTGGCCGATAAGGCCGATGCCAATATGCGTACCTTGTCCGGCGGCATGAAACGGCGCGTGTTGATCGCGCAGGCGCTGGTACATAAACCCCGGGTGGTGGTGCTTGACGAACCGACGGCCGGGGTCGATGTGGAACTGCGTCAATTACTGTGGGAGTTCATACGGAAATTACACAAGGAAGGACATACTATTTTATTGACCACGCATTATCTCGAAGAAGCGGAGATGTTATGTGATCGCATCGCGATATTGAACAAGGGGAGAATCGTTGCCCTGGACGACACGCGTAAATTGCTCGATAGCGATATCGGCCGTACGCGCAGGTTGTGCCTGCAGACCTCAGAACCCATTGTTAATCTTCCCGAGAGTCTCGCTGATAAAGTGGTTAGCCAGGAGGAGCAACAAATCATTTTGCAATTTGATAAAAGTATCGACTCCATAGGCGCTATTCTGGAGACCTTGCAGCAGGCCAACATCAAGGTCATCGACCTGCATACGCAAGAGGCCGATCTGGAAGATGTCTTTGTAGACCTCACGCGGCAGCAGGACTCATGAACATCAGGGGTTTCCTGACTTTATTTTATAAAGAGTTGTTGCGGTTTTATAAAGTATCGTTACAGACGATTATGGCGCCGGTGATTACGGCCCTTTTATATTTATTGATATTTGCACAGGTCATTGGTCAAAGCATCGAAGTGTTCCAGGGTGTCAGCTACGCATCGTTCCTGATCCCCGGTCTGGTCATGATGGCCGTGATCCAGAATGCCTTTGCCAATTCGTCTTCCAGCCTGATTCAGTCCAAGGTGGTTGGCAATATTATTTTTGTATTAATGTCACCGCT
>CAJVXG010000003.1 GCA_913009215.1 uncultured Gammaproteobacteria bacterium
TCTATTTTCGCAGCAACGCCTGCCCCTATTGTAGCAATCACGGTATCGCCGGCACCTGTGACGTCATAGACCTCTCTGGCCCTGGTTCCATGCAGCCTGGAACCCGGCAGGTCATCGGGGTCAATCCAGTTCATACCTTCGCTGCCCCGCGTTACCAGGATGGACTCAAAACACAGCTCCTTAATCATCCTGTTTGCCTTTTCGATAAGTTCGCCATCATTGCTGAACCGACCTGCCACCCGCTCAAACTCCTTGCGGTTCGGTGTAATCATAGTCGCGTTCCTGTAAATGGAATAATCATCGCCCTTGGGATCGACTAGGGCAGGCTTTTTGCTTTTTTTGGCATTGGCTATCATTGAGGATACCCGGGTCAGACTGCCCTTGCCGTAATCAGAGAAAACCACGGCATCATGCGTCCGCAGGTATTCCTGCATTTTCTCCTCGAGTCGCTGCGAGTGCTTCCTGGTGATAGGTGACTCAAAATCAAGTCGGATCAATTGCTGGTTCTGGGAGATGATGCGGAGTTTGACGATGGTCTGGATAGTTTCATCGGTGACAAAGTCACATTTAACCCGGTCTTCCTGCTCCAGTTTCTTTTTTAATGTCTTGGCATCCGGGTCATCGCCGGTGATGCCTAATAAGGTGCATTCGGCCCCAAGGGCCGTGACATTCCTGGCGACATTGGCAGCACCCCCGGGGAGCTCCCGGATATGTTCGCGATTAATACCAACAATGGGCACCGGGGCCTCCGGTGATATACGCTCGACTTCGCCTTGCCAGTAGCGATCCAGCATGAGGTCCCCTACTACCAGTACTTTGGTCTTTTTTATTTTTTCCAGTATTTCCTGCACCATATTGACTACATCAATGTCCAGACAGCCAGATTAAACTATAGATTACCCCGCTTTACTATAAAAAAGGGCGCCTTGAAGGCGCCCTTTGTACTGCCAGTAACTTCTGCTTATTTTTTTAAAGAACCGACTGTCAATTCTTTACGGTTCTTTTCTACCAGCTTGCTACCAATACCTTTGACCTTCTGTAGCTCATCAACGCTCTTGAAGGGGCCATGCTTCTTTCTGTACATGACGATAGACTTCGCAAGCTTTGGGCCCACCCCCTTAATACGCTCCGCTAATACGATAACATCTGCCTTGTTGATATTGACAGGTTCAGCATTGGCGTTCAGAGAAGCAAAACTCAGACATAAAACGAGAAACAAGATTCTTATAATTTTCATCCTAAAATACCTCCAATTTTCCATTTGGTTTCCATTAAGTACTTCCTTATGCAATAACAGCTTTATTGCACGGTGGGATCATAATGGAGCAAGGCCCTGGTTTCAAGCTATACAAGCAGTGCGTTTATTGCCTCCAGCTTTTTTCCGGGGTCATCTGCCCGGGAAATAGGGCGCCCGATCACCAGATAGCTGGATCCTTGCTCTATCGCCTCTTTGGGGCCTAATACACGTACCTGGTCATTCTGTTGGTCTGATGGCGTACGGATCCCTGGTGTCACCAACACAAAATCTTCATTAAATTGCTGGCGCAGGTTCTTTACCTCTAGTGGCGAACAAACGACACCATCGAGGCCGGATTGGTGTACCAGTGAGGCCAGGCGACTCACGGCTGACTCAGCCGTGTCATTTACACCAACCTGATGCAATGCCTCATCGGACATACTGGTCAAAATTGTTACTCCAATCAGCAGCGGCCGACTTGCTTCGGACTCAATGGCCTCTCGGGCCGCCTCCATCATTTTTCTACCCCCAAGCGCATGAACGTTGATCATCCATACTCCAAGGGCAGCCGCTCTTTTGCATGCCTGGGCGACCGTATTGGGGATATCGTGAAACTTGAGATCAAGGAAAACGCCAAAACCCATATTGTGTAATCTGGCAATAATCGATTCACCGGTTGCCAGATACAACTCCAGACCAACCTTGATCCGGCATAATGCCGGGTTCAGCTTCTTGCAAAATGCAATAGCGGTGTCTTCGCGACCAAAATCCAGAGCAACAATAATTTTCGGGTTCAACGATCTGCCTCCATTACCGGCTTTACCGTGTCCCAATGACTACAGCCTGGACAAAACCAGTGCAAGATTCTGCCCCGGAAACCACATTGCACACAACGATAGCCTTCGTATTGTCCATGCAACCCGCCAATAATAGCGCGTAACAATATAAGATCTTCGTTCTCTGCTTTTTCCGGCTGGGACAGACTTAGCTCAATAAGATAATGTAACCCGGGCACAGATGGCCGAACACGCATTTCCTTGATGACAAATTTCTCTGCGGCAGCCGGCCCGTCCTGCTCCCTGATCACGTCCGCCATGGCCAGCATGATACGCACGCTTTGATGTCTGCTGTATGCATCCTGAAAGAAATCAAACAACCCGGCTTCATCATCCAGCTGGTGATAACAATCTGCTATTTGTTTCGCGACTTCACCCAGGTAGTGGATGTCCTGCTTCTCAATTCTTTTCCAGGCCTTGATTGCATCTTTATAGTTTCCGATTTCTGACTCCATCTTACCCAGTAAAATACTGGCACGTACACAATTGGCAGAGACCCGTAGTGCCTTTTTGGTATACGGTCGAGCGGCATCGTAGTCTTTATTATTGATCGCCTGTTCCGCCAATTCACAGTAATAATGAGCAATCACCGCATCCATAGACTCGCCCGTAGCTCCGGCCAGTTTGCGACAGAATGTGATAGCGTTATCCCATTCTTTCTCTTGCTGATAGATATGCAATAATTGCCGCAAGGCCTGACTGCGATATACGCGTGATTCAGCCAGCTCCAGGAAAAGATTCTCGGCACGATCGAACAGGCCGGCTTTGAGATAATCCTGACCCAATTCCAGCAGGGCCTGTGAACGTTGTTTTTTTTGTAAATTTGGACGCGCAATAATATTCTGGTGTATACGAATGGCCCTTTCCACTTCACCTCGTCGTCGAAACAGGTTACCCAGGGCGAGATGCGTTTCAACTGTCTCCGGGTTGACATCAAGCATTTTGACAAAGACTTCAATGGCCTTGTCAGGTTGTTCATTTAAAAGGAAGTTGAGCCCCTTGAAATATGCAGAAGGAAGATCAAAATCATTCTTCCGTTGTTTTCTCTTGTAGTCCAGGTGTGCGATCAACCAACCGGAAAATGCAGCAACCGGTAGCAACAACCAAAACAAATTATAGTAATCAAACGACATCTTTAATGGGCAGGGACCTTAGATTTGCGAGCTCCTGTTCTGCCTGGCGAGTTTCTTTTCTTGCCTGATTGAGCAGACGCTGTAAACTCAATACCCTGAAAAATACAACTACAACGCCAACCAATACACCCACCGTGAAAAACCAGAACAAAATCCATGCCAATGGGGTATTCCAGTGCAGGTCAAAATAATAGTTGAGATCGACATTGTGTTTATTCTGGTAAGAAAAAGTAATCCCAAACAGGATTACCACCACAGAGATCGGTATATAAAGTATCTTTTTGATCACCTCAGCATCCCTCCTGTCATTGACAATCTGTCAGGATAAAAAAACGGCATAGATACTATCTACGCCGTTTTTTTATCATACATTTACAGAAACTGTTAGCTATTTTCAGGATGGCTACCATTTACGCGTTCGCGCAGTTCCTTGCCTGGTTTAAAGTGGGGAACATATTTTTCCGGCACATGAACCGAGGCACCGGTTTTCGGATTTCTGCCTACCCTTGCAGGACGGTAGTGTAAAGAAAAGCTTCCAAAACCTCGCACTTCAATACGCTCACCCGCAGCCAGCGCCAAAGACATCTGCTCCATCAACTCTTTTATGGCCAATTCAACATCTTTGTATTCCAACTGCGGCTGCTGATCCGCCAAGGCTGCAATAAGCTCTGATTTGGTCACTGCATACTACTCCGTTTATTCAGACTGCTCTGGGTTCTCGCCAAGTTTTTCTTTGAGCTTGTCACCCAGACTGGTAGTAGTGCCACTACTGGATTTACGCGCATATTCCTGCACCGCATTTGCTTCCTCTGCCATATCTTTCGCCTTGATAGAGAGAGAAATTTTGCGGCTCTTGCGATCGATAGTGGCAATCTTCGCCTCTACTTCGTCACCTTCATTAAGAACGGATCGTGCATCCTCAATCTTCTCCCGGGAAATCTCGGAAGAGCGCAAATAACCCTCTATGTCCCTGTCCAGGGTAATGGTTGCTCCTTTGGCATCAATCGATGCAACAGTTCCTTTAACAATACTGCCTTTACCATGCTCGGCAACATAATTGGAAAAGGGATCTCCATCAATCTGTTTGACACCAAGAGAAATGCGTTCGCGTTCAGGGTCAACGGCCAGTACCACGGCCTCGATTTCGTCGCCCTTCTTATAGTCACGCACGGCTTCTTCACCAGCACGAGCCCAGGACAAATCAGACAGATGAATCAGGCCATCGATACCACCGTCCAGGCCAACAAAAATACCGAAGTCAGTAATAGACTTGATGCTGCCAGAGACCTTGTCACCTTTTTCATGATTGGCGGCAAATTCTCCCCAGGGATTCGGATGACACTGCTTGATGCCGAGAGAAATACGACGACGCTCAATATCAATGTCCAACACCATGACCTCCACTTCGTCACCAAGTTGTAGTATCTTGTTTGGGTGTACATTTTTGTTGGTCCAGTCCATCTCGGAAACGTGTACCAGACCCTCAATCCCTTCTTCAAGCTCAACAAAGGCGCCATAATCAGTGATATTGGTAACACGACCAAAAATTCGTGCATTTTCAGGATAACGTCTGGAAATATCGACCCAGGGATCATCGCCCAGTTGCTTCAGGCCGAGAGAGACGCGGTTACGTTCTCGATCATAACGCAGAACCTTGGCCTCAATTTCATCGCCGATGTTCAGTATCTCGGAAGGATGTTTGACGCGCTTCCAGGCAAGATCCGTAATATGTAACAAGCCGTCAACACCACCCAGATCAACAAAGGCGCCATAATCGGTCAGATTCTTGACAACACCCTTCACGGTTTGACCTTCGTCCAGATTCTCCAGCAGTGTTTCGCGTTCGGCGGTCATTTCTTTTTCCACAACGGCACGACGGGAAACGACAACATTGCTGCGTTTTTGATCGATCTTGATCACCTTGAATTCCAGTTCCTTGCCTTCAAGATAGCTGGTGTCTCTTATCGGGCGAACATCGACCAGGGAACCGGGCAAGAATGCACGAACGCTGTCAATTGAGATAGTAAAACCACCTTTAACCTTGCCGGTAATCATACCAGTAACAATGGTTTGCTCTTCGTGGGCTTTTTCCAGTACTTCCCATGCCTTCAGTCGGCAGGCCTTTTCTCTGGACAGACGGGTCTCGCCATAGCCGTCCTCCAGGTCTTCGATGACTACTTCTACCTTGTCACCAACCTGGACTTCCAGTTCACCATTGTTGTTTTTGAATTGTACCGCAGGAATAACTGCTTCTGATTTTAATCCGGCATTGACTACAACATAATCGTCACTTACCTGGACCACGTCAGCGGTGATCAACTCACCTGGACGCATGTCAAAATTGTTTAAACTTTCCTCAAATAACTCAGCAAAACTCTCGCTCATGTTGTTTAAATACCCGATTAAAATCTATAGCTGAAAGTGTAGCCTATGACCTCACCAGACCAAGGACTACAACCCCCAGGTTGTGTTAAAAGTTACGCCTGTTCGGCAACCAACTCCTGGACACGTTGAACGACTTCGTCGATTCCCAAATCCGAGGTATCCAGAATATGGGCATCATCAGCGGGTCTCAAGGGTGACGTTTCTCGCCCGACATCACGACGGTCTCGTTCCCGAATCTCATCCAGAAGGCGCGTGAGATTAACATCAAATCCCTTATCCTTCAACTGTTTATAGCGCCTTTGGACCCGGATTTCAGGGCTGGCGGTGAGGTAAATTTTGACCCCGGCATCCGGAAAAACCGTGGTGCCCATATCCCGGCCATCGGCCACCAAACCAGGTGGCTGACGAAATTGGCGTTGTTTCTGCAGCAAAGACTGACGAATTTCGGGAATCGGCGCCAATCGAGAAGCCATTTCCCCGGCCGTTTCCGTTCTAATGGCATTACTAATGTCTTCTCCCTGGTAGATCACCTTGGGAGGTGCACCATCTTGGGGCATAAACTGAATTTCAAAATCCTGGGCCAATTCTTGTAATTCTGCCAAATTGTCATCTGTAATATTCAGGTTCTGCGCCAAGTGGGCCAGTACCCGATACAAGGCCCCGCTGTCGAGAAAATGCCAACCCAGGGATTTCGCTACGGCCTGACCTATGGTGCCCTTTCCCGAGCCACTGGGGCCATCAATCGTCAACACCGGGACGGACAACAAAGCTATGCCGCCTCGACCTTCAGTGACAAACCAGCCTGCGTTGCCAGATTCACGAAGTCAGGAAACGATGTAGCAACATTGCGACAGTTCCTGACGTGGATGGGTTTGCTGGCACGCAACCCGGCTATGGTAAACGCCATAGCGACACGATGGTCATCAAAACTATCCACCTCACCGCCGCCCAGGCTACCACCCTCAATAATCATCCCGTCCGGTTTCTCCTCAACGGCAATACCCAGGGTCTTGAGGCCAGCGACCATGGCCGTAATACGATCACTCTCTTTGACCCGCAATTCTTCCGCACCCTGAATGACGGTTTGTCCCTGCGCACAAGCAGCAGCAATACAAAGCACCGGAAATTCATCAATGGCCAAAGGCACCTGATCCCCGGGCACCGGGATACCTTTTAATACACTGTGCTGTACACGTATATCCGCAACCGGTTCACCACCCACCTCTCTGGTTTTTTCAAGATGGATCTGGGCTCCCATTTGTTTGAGGATAGTAATAATCCCGATACGCGTCGGATTTATACCCACATGCGGTAACAATAATTCAGAACCGGGACTGGTTCCCGGACTGATCCCCGGGCTAATTAAAGCACCGACGATAAAAAATGCCGCAGAGGATATATCCGCAGGTACCTCAATAGTGCATGCTTGCAAACACCCTCCCCCATTGACGCTGATGGTGGCGCCTTCTTGCGGCACCTCATAACCAAAACCACGCAACATACGTTCGGTGTGATCACGCGTCGGCGCCGGTTCTGTTACTGTGGTTCTACCCTCGGCATAAAGTCCAGCCAGCAATAATGCCGATTTAACCTGGGCGCTGGCTACGGACATGCGGCAATGAATCCCGTGCAGTTTTCCCCCTCCGCGTATATGCAAAGGCGGCCGTCCCCCTTCGGCGGCATCTATGCTCGCTCCCATTTGCCCCAGGGGATCAATGACACGGCTCATAGGTCGTTTGTTCAGTGAGGTGTCGCCGACCAATGTCGTATCAAACGACTGGGCTGCCAATAAACCACTAAGCAATCGCATGGCCGTGCCTGAATTTCCCATATCCAGGTCCTGTCCCGGTTTTTGCAGGCCATGCATTCCTGCACCATGAATCAGCAAGTTACCATTGTCAGGTCCTTCTATCTGTACCCCCATCGCCCTGAATGCCGCCAGGGTGGCCAATACGTCTTCTCCTTCCAGCAAACCGCTGACACTGGTATCACCATCGGCAATGGCGCCGAACATGATAGAACGATGCGATATCGATTTGTCTCCAGGTACACGAATACAGCCCTGCATACGGCCACCCGGTTCAACAACAAAATCGTTCATCAGATTTCTTACTTGTTTTGTTTTGTAATTAAAGCATCACGGGCGTGCTTGGCTCGTGAAAATATTTTAGACAAGGCGTCTCCATCACTATTCTTGATGGCATCACGGATTTTCTTAAGGTCCTTCTGAAATCCATGAAGATTTTCCAATATGGCATCACGGTTGGCCAGGCAGATGTCCCGCCACATTTCCGGATCGCTGGAGGCTATGCGGGTAAAATCGTGAAAGCCACCTGCGGCCAGATTAAAGATCTCTTCATAATCGTCTCTGCGTACCAGGCCCTCAACCAGGGCGTACGCCAGGACATGCGGTAAGTGGCTGGATGCCGCCAGTATTTGATCATGTTTGACGCTGTTCATCAGCAACACGTGCGCCCCTGTCTTTTGCCACATATTCTGTATCACGCTTACCGCATTGGTGTCAGTGCCGGCTTCAGGGGTTAATATAACCTGATGCTGCCGGAACAACTCCGGAAAGGAATTAACTACTCCCGACTTCTCGGTACCGGCAATCGGGTGACCGGGGACAAAGCGACTGAAATGAACACCCAGGTTTTTTCTCGCAGCTTCCTGGATATTGTTTTTGACACTACCAACATCAGTCACTATGGTTTTGTCCGGCAAAACATCGGCGAGCTGTGACAGAAAGTCTGCCACGGTCTCAACCGGTACGGCCAGCACCACAACATCGGCATCGGTCACAGCGTCCTTTATACTACTGGCGACACGATCAATAACATTGAGTTCCAGCGCCTGCTGCAGATGACTGATGGTCCGGCCAAACCCGGTAATATTTTGCACGGCATTTGCGGCACGCAGGGCCCGTGCCAGCGATCCGCCGATTAAGCCAACACCTATAATGGTTAAATTCTCTATCACAACTAAAATACCCGGATCACTTAAGTACTTCGGACAATGCCTGTAAGAAACGCTTATTTTCCTGCTCCAGGCCTACCGTGACCCGAATATGGTTTGGCATATTATAGTTTGCCACCGGTCGCACGATGACACCATAATGCAATAAGGCATCATAAACGGCTGCGCCTTTTTGCTGCACATCGACAGCCACAAAATTCGCTACCGACGGTATGGAACGCAAACCCATGGCATCAAATCCGTTCTGCAATTGTTGCAATCCCGCCCGATTTAGTTTCACAGTTTCATTCAGGTGGGCGTCATCACTCAAAGCGGCGAGTGCGGCATCCTGGGCAACGGAATTAACATTGAAGGGTTGTCTTACCCGGTTCAATAAATCGGCAATACCGGCATGAGACAGGCTATAGCCGACACGCAATCCGGCCAGACCATAGGCCTTGGAGAAGGTGCGCGTTACCACCAGGTTATCAAATTCACCAAGCCATTTACTACTGTCCGGGTAGGCATTATTTTCGACATAATCAAAATAGGCCTCATCGATAACCACCAGCACCTGCTCCGGCACATGCTGTATAAATTTATATAAAGCGTCTTTGTCCAACCAGGTACCGGTCGGGTTATTGGGATTGGCTATAAATATTAATTTTGTAACATCGGTAATCGCATCAGAAATGGCTTCAAGATCATAGCCCCAGTCTTTGGCGGGCGTCACCACCGCCCTGGCGCCCACGGCCTGGGTCACAATCGGATATACGGCAAAGGCGTGCTCTGAAAATATGACTTCGTGCTCCGGCGCCACAAAGGCACGTGCCAGCAATTCCAGGATGTCATTGGAACCATTACCTACGGTGATACAGCGTTCATCCACACCATGTTTGGTCGCCAGAGCCTGCTTCAGATCAAAACAGCCGCCCTCCGGATATCGCGCCAGACTACGCAGTGCTTGCCGTGCCGCCTTTATCGCCAGCGGGCCTGGGCCCAGGGGGTTTTCATTACTGGCCAGTTTAATAGCGTTCGAGACCCCGTACTCACGCTCCAGTGCGGCGACTGGTTTACCCGGTAGATAGGGGTGCAGGGCCTGCACACCGGGTAAGGCCAACGATGAAAATTTATTGGCCATTAGAGGACGGCCTTGGGATAGGAGCCAAGCAGTTTTACAAAGGCCGTTCTTTCACCAAGGGCATCAACGGCCTGCCGAACATTATCGTGTTGTATGTGGCCATCAATATCCAGAAAGAAAACATACTCCCAAAGTCCCTGACGTGACGGCCGCGACTCAATGCGAGTCAGGTTTATTTTATGTCTGGACATGGGTTCGAGCAGATCGAACAAAGCCCCGGGTTTATTATTACTGGAAATCAGTAAGGTCGTTTTGTCATTCTCGCCCGGTAAGGCCTCCATCGTGCCAATCACCAGAAAACGCGTGGTATTGTCCGGATGGTCCTCGATATTCTCGACGATAACATCAAGCCCATAAATTTGTGCCGCTGAATCGCTGGCAATGGCCGCACTATTCTTTTTACCTGCCGCAATCCGGGCTGCCTCGGCATTGCTGCCCACCGCCTCTCGTTCTACTTTGGGCAAATTGGCATCAAGCCATTCACGGCATTGCGCCAGTGATTGCTGGTGCGAATAGATTTTCTTGACAGCATCAATATCAACTGCCTTGCTCATCAAGTGATGATGCACACGAAGTTCTACCTCACCACAGATTTTCAGTGATGAGTTCATGAACATATCCAGGGTATGGTTGATGACACCTTCCGTAGAATTCTCGATGGGCACGACGCCGAAGTGAGTGTTACCCGATTCAACTTCACGGAATACCTCATCGATAGCGCCTAACGGTACGGTCTCAATAGAATGTCCGAAGTGTTTTAACGCCGCTTCCTGCGTAAAGGTCCCTTCCGGCCCCAGAAAAGCAATTTTCATCGGAGATTCCAGCGCCAGGCAAGCCGACATGATTTCCCGAAACAGCCGGGCCACTTCCTCATTGGACAATGGCCCATGGTTGCGTTTCAGCACCTGGCGTAATACATCGGCTTCGCGCTCCGGTCGATAGTAGGAACTGTCACCGGATGCGGATTTGATTCTGGCAACTTCCTGGGCACAACGGGCACGATCACTAATGAGCTCCTGAAGTTTTTCATCCAGGGCATCAATTTGTTGTCGCAAGCTTGTCAGCTTGTCGTCGTCGCTCAATCGGTCATCCCTCTGTTATTTTTTTACCAGGCTATATGATACGCACCATCGTGACGCCATCAATAGCAGATACTTCATCCTTGACGGTGTCAGGAATAGCACTGTCTACGTCCACGACAGTATAAGCCAGCTCACCTTGTGAACGATTAACCATATCATGAATATTCAGCTTTGCATTGGCCATGGCCGTGGAAATCTGGCCCAACATATTGGGCACATTGGCATTGGCGATAACCATGCGGTAATCAGACTCTCGCGGTGCAATAACTTCCGGAAAATTGACTGAATTACGAATATTGCCATTTAGTAGATAGTCCATAACCTGATTAGCCACCATAATGGCGCAATTTTCTTCGGCCTCTCTGGTCGAGGCGCCAAGATGGGGAAGCGCAATGACCCTGGGGTGGTCCTTGATCAGGTTATTCGGGAAATCGCAGACATAAGCGTGCACCTTTCCGGTCTCCAGCCCCTGCATAACCGCTTCATCGTCAACAATACCATTGCGGGCAAAATTCAGGATAGTGACACCGTCACGCATCAAACCCAGTGACTCGGTATTAATAATATTCTTCGTCGCATCAATCAATGGTACATGAAAGGTAATGAAATCCACCTGTCGTAACAAATCATCAACACTGGTCGCCTTATTCACCGCGGCAGACAATTGCCATGCCCCCTCAACGGTCAAACCAGGATCATAACCAACAACCTTCATACCCAGTTGTAAGGCAATATTGGCCACACTGCGGCCAATGGCGCCCAGACCTACCACACCCAGGGTACGCCCCGGCAATTCAAAGCCGGCATAATTTTTCTTGCCCGCCTCTACTGCCTTGTTGATGACGTCGTCTTTGCCTTCCAGGCTGCGGGAATATTCCCACGCCGGGCAAATATTACGACATGCCAGCAACAAACCGGCAACGACCAGTTCCTTAACGGCATTGGCATTGGCGCCCGGTGCATTAAAAACCGGTATGCCCCTGGCACTCATCTTGTCTACCGGGATATTGTTAACACCGGCGCCGGCACGACCTACCGCCAACAACGACTCCGGTATTTCCATATCGTGCATCTTGTAAGAGCGCAATAAAATGGCATCCGGATTTTTAATATCAGCGCCGGTTTCAAAATCGGAATCCGGCAAACGCTCCAACCCCTTGTTGGAAATATTATTTAATGTCTGGACTTTAAACACTTTTTCTAACCTTTTTTTGTTTTAAATTGTTGCATAAAATCAATCAACGCATCAATACCGGGTTCCGGCATGGCGTTATAAATACTGGCACGCATACCGCCAACCGAACGATGCCCCTTTAGCTGTACCAACCCTGCCTCAGTGGCCAGTTGCAGGAATTCCTTGTCCAAAGCATCATCGTGCAGTTGAAAAGGAATATTCATCCAGGAACGACAATTTTTATCGACCTTGTTGACATAAAACCCGCCAGAATGATCAATAAACCGGTACAGTTTATCCGACTTGCGCTGATTGATTTCCGCCATAGCCGTCAGACCGCCATTACCCTGAATCCATTGGAACACCAACCCCGCCATATACCAGGCAAATGTTGGTGGTGTGTTATACATGGACTGGCTATCGGCATAGGTCTGATAATTCATCATGCTTGGCGTCGTGTCTTTCGCAACACCCAACAGATCATCACGAATAATAACAACAGTCAGGCCCGCCGGCCCGATATTCTTTTGGGCGCCGGCATAGATAACACCGTAACGACTGACATCAATGGGACGCGACAGGATGGTCGATGACATATCCGCTACCAATGGCACCCCTGCCGTATCCGGTATGGAATGAAATTCCACTCCGGCAATAGTCTCGTTAGGCGTGTAATGCACGTATGCCGCATCCTTGTTGAGCTGCCACTCCGAATACTCCGGAATACTGGTATAGCCTTTACCTTCGGTACTGGCGGCAACACTGACGTTACAGAATCGTTTCGCTTCAGTGATGGCCTTTTTAGACCAATGTCCCGTATGGATATAATCGGCGCTATTCTTGTCACCAAGTAGATTTAAAGGCGCCATGGAAAAATGCATGGAGGCACCGCCCTGCATAAACAATACTTTGTAGTTGTCCGGAATGGCCATCAGGCTTCGCAAGTCGGCCTCTGCCTGCTGCGCTATCGACGTGAACTCCTTGCCGCGGTGACTCATCTCCATAACTGAAATGCCCCTGCCATGCCAGTCCAGCAACTCTTCTTTGGCTCTGGACAAAACAGCTTCAGGCAATACAGCCGGGCCGGGGCTGAAATTAAATACTCTCGCCATAAATAATATTCCGTAAATTAAATATCAGAACTGATCGTGCCTTCCTGGGTTTCGGCAACCATATCAAGGCCCACCAGGGTTTCATTTTCATTAAGTTCTATCAGGCGAACACCTTGTGTGTTTCTGCCCATGGTACTGATCTCATTGGTGTACATGCGTATCAGGGTACCGCCATCGCTGATGAGCATAACCTCGGTTGATTCATTGGTCAGACAGGCACTAACAACATTCCCGTTACGCGAATTAACCTGTATGGAGATAACACCACGCCCACCACGCCCGCGCGTTGGATAATCCGACAGCAAGGTTCGCTTACCATAGCCATGGCTGGTCGCAGTCAACACCGACGTTTCTTCTGCCATGCCCGGTGGCACAATGATCAGGGATACCACGGTCTGCTTGTCTCGAAGCTCGATACCACGTACGCCCTTGGCGGTACGACCCATGACGCGTACGTCTTTCTCATTAAAACGCACGACCTTGCCACCATCGGAAAACAATATGATATCGCTCTGACCATTGGTCAACTCAACACCGATCAACCGATTACCGGCCTCCAGATTAACGGCAATAATGCCGCTGGCGCGTGGTCGGGAAAATTCAGTCAAGGCTGTTTTCTTTACCGTACCTTCCGAAGTCGCCATAAAGACATGCATACCTTCTGCAAATCCCCTCACCGGAAGGATGGCATTAATCTGTTCCTGGTTGCTTAATGGCAATAAATTAACAATCGGTTTGCCACGGGCGCCACGACCGGATTGTGGAATCTCATAAACCTTCAACCAGTACACCTTACCGCTACTGGAGAAGCACAAAATAGTATCGTGCGTATTGACCACAAACAGCTTATCGACAAAATCTTCCTGCTTGGTGCGGGTGGCCATTTTTCCTTTACCGCCGCGACGCTGGGCACGATAGTCGCCTAATGGCTGCGATTTGATATAGCCCTCATGAGACAAGGTCACAACGACGTCTTCTTCCTCGATCAGATCTTCCGTACTAAGATCAATACGACTTTGGAGTATTTCGGTGCGACGCTTATTACCGTACTGATCACGGATTGCCGTCAATTCATCCTGGATTTCATGTTTCAACCGATCCGGGCTTTGCAGAATCTCCAGCAGGTCCTCAATCCTGTCGAGCACCTCAACATATTCCTTGCGAATCTTGTCCTGCTCCAGCCCGGTCAGGCGATGCAACCGCATATCCAGAATGGCTTGTGCCTGGGCATCCGACAACTTATATCCCTTGTCTGTCAGGCCGTAGATAGCGGCCAGGCCTTCCGGCCGTGAGATATCACTCTCGGTCTTTTGCAACATCCGGTCTACCACTTTTGATGGCCATGTTTCTTTCATCAAAGATACCTTGGCCGTTGCCGGGTCTCCGGCGGCCTTGATCAAGGCAATAACGCGATCAATATTTTCCAGGGCAACGGCCAACCCTTCCAGGGTGTGGGCGCGTTCCCGGGACTTACGTAAATCAAACATAGTGCGGCGCGTAACCACTTCACGGCGATGCCGCACAAAAGCCTCGAGCAATTCCTTGAGATTGAAGATTCGTGGCTGACCGTCGGTCAGCGCTACCATGTTGATACCAAACACACTCTGCATCGCGGTATGCTGGTAGAGATTATTCAGTATGACCTCGGCATTCATACCACGCTTTAACCGAATGACCATACGCATACCGGATTTGTCGGATTCATCCCGAAGTTCAGAGATACCTTCCAGCACCCCCGACTTGACCAGATTGGCAATCTTCTCCAGCAGGCGCGCCTTGTTGACCTGGTAAGGCAATTCTTTAACGGCAATCGTGTGCCGGTCGCGTTTTTCATCGGTCTCGATATCGACACGGGCACGAACGTATATCTTGCCGCGCCCTGTCTGGTAGGCTTCTCGAATGCCCTTGTTACCATTAATAATGGCGGCGGTCGGAAAGTCAGGACCGGGTAAATGCTGCATTAATTCACTAACGCCTATGTCCGCATTATCAATTAATGCGAGACAGGCATTAACCACTTCGACCAGATTATGCGGCGGGATATTGGTGGCCATACCCACAGCGATACCGGAAGAACCATTGACCAGAAGATTGGGAATCCTGGCCGGCATCACCGTCGGCTCGTGTTCACTGCCATCGTAGTTCTCGGCAAAATCTACCGTTTCTTTTTCCAGGTCCGCCAGCACTTCCGAGGCGATACGGGCCATTCGGATTTCGGTATAGCGCATGGCTGCCGGGGCATCGCCATCGACGGAACCAAAGTTTCCCTGACCGTCAATCAGCGGATGACGCATGGAAAAATTCTGCGCCATGCGAACAATAGTGTCGTATACCGCCGTGTCGCCGTGCGGATGGTATTTACCAATGACATCACCAACGATACGTGCCGACTTCTTATAAGACTTGTTCCAGCTGTTATTGAGAACGTGCATGGCGTACAACACACGACGGTGCACCGGCTTCAAACCATCGCGCACATCGGGCAAGGCACGACCGACGATGACGCTCATCGCATAGTCCAGATAGGACTGACGCATCTCGTCTTCCAGGTTTACTGGAATCGTCTCTTTTGCAAATTTTTCCATCGTAGAGGAGTTACACCAGGGTGAGCCAAAACGTTAAATTTCAGGGAAATTCTACCACGTTCCCGGACATAAGCCGATAGCAACCAGGGATGGGGGACCGCAAAAATACCTGTGTTGGCAACAGACCTAATCGGCCATCAAGCGAGCCACTTTCTCCGGGTCGGGCTGTTCGATCACGCCCTTTTCGGTAACGATGACATCCACCAGCGCTGCCGGGGTCACATCAAACACCGGGTTCCAGGCACTGATAAATGAACTCGTTACTCCCGAAGCATTCAATATCTCACCGGCATCCCGCTTTTCTATGGGAATGTCTTCACCAGTGGCCGTCTCCATGGCAATAGTGCTGGTTGGTGCGGCCACCATAAACCGGACTCCATGATGCTTCGCCGCTACCGCCAACGCATAGGTCCCGATCTTGTTGGCGACATCGCCATTGGCGGCAATGCGATCAGAGCCAACAATGACCCAGTCCACTTGTCGTTGCTGCATCAAAAATGAGGCGGCGCCATCGACCAGGACTTGTACCGGGATACCCTCTTGCTCCAGCTCCCAAGCCGTCAGTCGTGCGCCCTGCAACCAGGGTCGTGTTTCATCAGCGAAAACCTGTTTGACTTTGCCAAGGGCGTAGGCGCTACGAATGACACCAATAGCAGTGCCATAACCGCCGGTCGCCAGGGCCCCGGCATTACAATGCGTCAATACCACACTGCCTTTCCCAAGATAGCCGGCACCGAATGCACCGATAGTACGGTTGGCCGCAATATCCCCGGCATGAATCTGTTTGGCAACGTTCAACAGGGAGGCAACGGCATCGGTGTCCATGACGCCGATATCCCGCAGCACAGTGCGCATCTGTTCTATGGCCCAATGCAGATTGATGGCCGTGGGCCTGGCCTCGGCCAACATCCTGATTTCATTCTCCAGAGGCTGCTGCCAGTGTTCAGGATGCTGTTGCTGGCAGAGTTGCGCCCCCAGTACAACGGCATAAGCCGCAGTAATGCCGATGGCCGGGGCACCACGCACCACCATATCGGTAATCGCCTGCGCCACCTCAGGAATGCTGTTCAATATCAGGTGGTCGGTTCGGCCAGGCAGATAGCGTTGATCCAGCAGCTTTAATCCGCCATCGATCCACTCAATCGGGCGCACAGTGTCGAATGCTATTTCGGTCGTTATGCTGCTTACTATGTTCATGTTGGAGGCATTATACCCGAGGTGCGTCATCGAAAATAATTGGCGGAAAATTTGCTGATCTTGGTCTACGATTAACATTAATTGACCAAAAATAACAATTCATGGATAAAAACGAGCAGCACATCCTCATTATTGAAGACAACGAAATGAACCGGGAACTGCTGGGGCGGCGACTGGAAAAAGAAGGCTATTGTGTTACCAAAGCCGAAGATGGTTATCTGGGCCTGGGCATGCTGGATGTGAAAGAATTCGATCTGGTAATGTTGGACCTGTTAATGCCCAATATCGACGGTTTCGAAGTATTGGACAAAATACAGGCACACCCGAAGTGGAAGAATATTCCGGTGATTGTCATTACCTCAATCGATGATGTCGATACCGCTGCCGAATGCATCAAGAAAGGGGCTGCGGACTACCTGAACAAGCCCTTCCATTCCGTCATCCTGCTGGCTCGTGTTGAATCAACGCTGGAAAAGAAATACCTGCGCGATCGGGAGATGGAGCTGGTCAAGCAGCTTAAGGAACAAAACGAACACCTGGAGAAACTGGCCGAGTATTACCGCAATAAAAGCCCCACCTCTTAATCACCCCGTACCATTGATGATCGCCTGTTGCTGAAACAGCTATAGCATGCAGGTATACTGCGTATTCCATAATTTATACAGGCTGCCGAACCCCCTGGTCATGCAACACATCGATTTACTTATTCATGCCCGCTGGGTCGTCCCTGTCGAACCCGATGAGACCGTGTATGAGCATTTTTCAGTAGCCGTGCACGAGGGCGATATTGTCGATGTGTTACCACAGGATGATGCCAATAAAAAATACCGGGCCACGGATACAGCGAATCTTGAGGATCACGCCCTTATTCCCGGCCTGGTGAATGGCCACACCCATGCGGCAATGAGTCTGTTCCGTGGTCTGGCCGACGACCTGCCATTAATGGATTGGCTCAATCATCATATCTGGCCGGCAGAACAACAATGGATGGGGCCTGAATTTGTTCATGACGGTACTGCGCTCAGTATTGCCGAGATGATCAAAACCGGGACCACCTGTTTTAACGATATGTATTTCTTTGCCGACGAAACCGCACGAGTCTGTGAACAGGCCGGGATGCGTGCCGTTCTGGGCATGATTGTTATCGACTTTCCAAGTGTCTGGGCCGCCAATATTGATGAATACTTCAGTAAAGGCCTGCAGCTTCATGATGAATTACGCAGCAATGAGCTGCTGTCCACAGCATTTGCCCCGCACGCGCCCTACTCCGTTGCCGATGAGGCCTTGCAAAAAATTGCCACGCTGGCCGAAGAACTGGATGTCCCGGTACACATGCATGTGCATGAAACGGCCCATGAGGTCAGCGAGGCTCTGGAGAAGAACGGCGTACGACCGCTGCAACGTCTTCACCGGCTCGGGCTGATTAGCCCAAGGCTGCTGGCGGTACACATGACACAGCTGCAGGAACAGGAAATATCGTTGCTATCGGAAAACGGTGCGCATGTGTTGCACTGCCCGGAATCCAACATGAAACTGGCCAGCGGTTTCTGCCCTGTTACCGGGCTATTGTCCAAAGACATCAATGTCGCCATAGGCACCGATGGCGCCGCCAGCAATAACGATCTCAATATGCTGGGCGAAATGCGCTCGGCGGCACTGCTGGCCAAAGGCATCAGTCAAGATGCCACGGCCCTGCCGGCACACACCGCGCTGAAAATGGCAACGCTGAACGGGGCCCGCGCCCTGGGACTGGAACAACACATTGGCAGCCTGGTCGTTGGCAAGGCGGCCGATATCGTCGCTATTGATATGCAGCATGTGTCCTGCCAACCGGTTTATAATCCGGTATCGCAACTGGTCTACGCCTGCCCGGCACAACAGGTCAGTGACGTCTGGATTGCCGGCAGGCGCGTCTTGCGCCATCATCAGCTGACGACACTGGACGAAAGCAGCATACTTAGCAAAGCTGCAAGCTGGCGTGATAAAATACAGCAATCCTTAGCGCAGGCCACCTGATAAGATGACAACCACCGCTTCACAAAACCTGGACCCGGACGAAATTGCCAAATTTGAGGAGCTGGCCTCGCGTTGGTGGGATCCGGGTAGTGAATTCAAACCGCTACATGATATCAATCCCTTACGCCTGGACTTCATTGATCAACGAGCCTCACTCAGCGGAAAAAAGGTCATAGATGTCGGTTGCGGCGGCGGCATACTGGCCGAAAGTATGGCCTTGCGGGGCGCCAGGGTCACCGGCATTGATATGGGCAAGGCGCCGCTGAATGTGGCCAAACTCCACCTCAAGGAAAGTGGTATGGAAGTGGATTATCAACAAATTCTGGCCGAGGACATGGCGCAACAACAACCGCAGGCCTTTGATATTGTCACCTGTCTGGAAATGCTGGAGCATGTCCCGGATCCGGCCTCGACCATCCAGGCCTGCGCCAACCTGGTAAAACCGGGCGGTCATGTATTCTTTTCCACCATCAACCGCAACCCCAAATCCTGGCTGTTTGCCATTATTGGTGCCGAGTACATTCTTAATCTGCTGCCCCGTGGTACCCACGACTATATGAAATTCATCAAACCATCGGAAATGGCGCAATGGTTACGCTTGACCAAACTTGAACTGAAAGAGCTGACAGGCATGCATTACAACCCGGTCAGCAAACAATACCGCCTGGGACCAGGGGTCGATATCAATTATCTTGCACACTGCATACGGCCAGAAGTATGAGACCTGTCTTGTTTCACATTGCCGGGAGAATAATTCTGCTTAAACCAATGGAGCAACATGACTAATACGGTACTTGTACTTATTATAGGTGTCACCGCCATCGTATCGGCATGGATTGGCTGGCTTGTCGCCTCTATGCGTCAGCAAAGAAAAATTGCCCGGCTGGAAACAACACTGGCCATGGAACGGCAAAATGCCGAAAAATCGGTGCAGGATCTGGAACAGACTTTCCTTAAGCTGTCGCAGCAGGCCCTGAAAGACAGTAACCAGACCTTTCTGCAACTGGCGCAAGAAAGCCTGAAACAGTTTCACATACAGGCCAGAGGCGATCTGGATCAAAAAGAAAAAAGCATCCAGGGCATGATACAGCCGATTCGCGACGCCCTGGAGAAAACAGAGAAACAAATACACACCATAGAGAAGGATCGCAAAGAGGCCTATGGCGCCCTGCACAAACATCTGGAGACCATGGTGCACACCCAGGCACAATTACAAAGTGAAACCCGGAATCTGGTCAAGGCATTACGCCGACCTGAGGTGCGTGGCCAGTGGGGAGAGCAAACACTAAAACGCACAGTCGAGTTGGCTGGTATGGCATCACATTGCGATTTTTATGAACAGGAGCAAATTGATACCGAAGAAGGGCGCATGCGCCCGGATATGATTGTGCGTATGCCAGGCCGCCGCGAAATTGTCGTCGATGCAAAAACACCCTTGCATGCCTACCTTGATGCCATCGACGCCAACGATGATGTGACACGTCAGCAGTTCCTGGATCAGCATACCCGCCATGTACGCGAGCGCATCCGCGAACTGGCCAGCAAAAAATACTGGTCGCAGTTCAAGAATTCCCCGGATTTTGTTGTGCTCTTCATTCCGGGCGAACAATTTCTGAATGCGGCGCTGGAATGCGACCGGGACCTGCTGGAAAACGCCCTTCGACAAAAAATCATGCTGGCCACACCGACCAGCCTGGTGGCCCTGTTGCGTGCTGTCGCCTATGGCTGGCGCCAGGAAAAACTGGCAGACAATGCCGAAAAGATACGTGATATTGGTGAGGATATGTATAATCGCCTCACCGTCTTTACCGACCACCTGGCAAAACTGGGTGCCAGTTTGTCCAGCAGTGTCACTACCTACAATAAGGCAGTTGGTTCCTTTACCGCCAAGATAATACCCGGCGCACGCAAATTTAACGAGCTGGGTATAGAAGCAAAAAAGCAGGTCACTACACCGGAGCAAATTGACCAGGGCATTCGCCAGGTAGAGAAACAGGATGCCGATTAGCCTGTAGCAGCAACTCTGATCGTTTACCAATACTCATCAAGTCAAATGGATATAGACCCAAAAAATGACAGTAGACAGCCTTGCCTGCTTATTGTTGAGGACTCAAAAACCGCATTCAACACCATCAAGAAATGCCTTGGTGATGAGTTCCTGTTGATTGAGGCTCGCGATGGTGAGGAAGGCTGGCGCTTGTTACAGGAAAATCCGTATATTGAGCTTGTCGTTAGCGATATCAATTTACCAAAAATGTCGGGTCACCAGATCCTGGTGAATATACGCAAAAGCAAGGACGTACGATTACAGAAGTTGCCGGTAATCATGATGACGGCAGCCGATGATAATACCGACAAGAACCTGGCCTTCCTCAATGGCGCCAACGACTATGTCTCCAAACCCATCGACGAAATAGAACTGCAGGCCCGTGTACGCGTACATTACAAGCTGGCACGCACCATCCGGGAACTGGAAGAAAGCCGAATATTCCTGTCGGAACAGGCCACCACCGATCCGCTCACCGGCCTGAAAAATCGTCGTGCCTTCTTTGAGGCTGGTAAAGAGCACCTGTCCCGTTGCATTCGCTACAAAACAGACTTGTCGATCATTCTTCTGGATATTGATCACTTCAAAAAAGTCAATGACACCTATGGACACCAGAGCGGTGACGATATCCTGCTGGGATTTTCTGATTTACTGACACGCATGACACGTTTGGGAGATACCGTAGCACGAATCGGTGGCGAGGAATTTACAATACTGCTGCCGGACACCAACCGTCTCGGCACAGCGGTCATGGCGGAACGCATTCGTATAAAAATCGAAGAAATGGAATTTATTACCTCCGGGCAGTTCGTCAAAATCACCACCAGCATTGGTATTTCCGCCTACCAATCCGAGACAGTAGACACCATTGATGAGCTGCTGCAGATTGCGGACAAACGACTGTATCTTGCCAAGGACACCGGACGTAATCGCATCTGTGTCAACGACGAGGGCAAGTCCGACTTTATCAGCTAAGCACCGGGCTGTTATCTTGGCGGCCATGAAGAAATACACAGCGAAAAAGAACCTGTTAAAAGATCGCATCGTTCTTGTAACAGGCGCCGGCGTAGGTTGGTCAAACCCGGGCAAATCACGTCGGCATACCTCTACCTGCTTGGCCCCGACAGCAAGGAAGAAACAGGCAAACAATTTTCTGCTCAGTAGTTTAGACCCATAAGTTATTAAAATAAATCAAGTTTCTGAATATCGGGCTTTCCATAGGGGAATAAATGCGAGACAATGCACACCAGGTTTGAACCCTACTGCACAAAGGTTCGACGAAGTCACAAATAACAATTCGTTTAAAGGGAGGTTCATGTGAATCGGAAGATTCTGGCACAGGCTATTTGCTGTGCGCTCGTCACGTTATCTGTACCCATTAGTTCCAGTTTTGCAGCTAGTTGGACTCCACAATTACTGGCGCCAGCCAGTGGAGACTTCCGCAAAGGCAGCGAACCTGTTCGCATTCAGATTCTTGGTCTCCCGGCCAAAGTTGCCAAAACCCTGACCTTTGAAGTCGACGATATTGATGTCACTTCGGTAGTAAAGCAGCGGGGCGATGTTTTTACCTTCACACCGACACAGGCCATGGCTAAAGGCGGCCATACGATACGTGTTGTTGAGAATGCGGCTGATGGCAGTATTATCGAACGTGGCATCTGGAAAATCGATATCCGAAAGAGCCGGGGCTTACGCGAAGCCTCCGGTGCATTAAATGCCACGGTCACCTATACGCGAAGAGTGAGGGATGACGGTCTTAGCGGTCCTGACATTCCGGACAAAAACCAGGGCACCGGCTCCTTCCAGTTCAGTGGCGCCGCCGCCAACGACAACTGGCGTCTGAAAGCTAACGTCGATATTGTCTATAACAGCCAGGCCGATCAAACTCAGCGACAACATGCCTGGGATATCGCCCAATTCCTCTTTACGCACAGCGTCGGCGCTGTTGAAACCAATATAGGTCGCCACGCCATAGCCGCACCTGACAGCCTTATTGTACAAAGCCTGAACCGTCGCGGTGTTTCCGTGCGTTATCGCAAACCAGAAACGGGATTTAACTTTGGCGGTTTTGCCATACGTGGGTCCGAAGTCATCGGTGCCACTGGTGGTTTTGGCGCCGGTGACCCCAACAATCGAATCAGCGGCCTGTCACTGACGGCACGCCCGCTGCGTTCCAACCGCAATAAACTGGAAATCAGCTCAACCGCGGTGAGCGGCCAGGGCTCCGAGGCCGGTGATGCCGCAGGCGGTGACTTGACTGTTGTCAGTGGTTCCGCCGCCAACTTTGTCGCCGATGCCAACTTCCTGAAACAGAAACTACGCATACGCAGTGAAATTGCAGCCACTCGTTTCGATGCCGATGGCTCCGGGTCCGCTTTGAAAGAAGAAAGCGATAACGCCCACGCCTTGCTGTTGCAATACACGCCATGGCTGGACAAACAGGTCAAAGGCAAACCCTTTGGCCTGCAGTTTGGCTTTGAGAACAAGCGCCTGGGAACCTTCTTTCGCAGCATGGCCAACCTCAGCGCCATCTCGGACAAGGATCTGAACCGTGCATTCCTGCAATTGAATTGGTCAGGTCTTGATTTTCAGGCGTCGCTGGGCAGGGAAAAAGATAACGTCAACGATATCGCCAATCTGGGGCAATCTGAAACCACCCAGACTATCCTTAATATTACGTTTGCACCAGAACAAAAATACAAGAAAGACGGCGCCCCGATCACGAAATGGTGGGGCCAGCCGAACTACTCCCTGGCCTATTTCAAGAGCGATCAAAAGGTGATCAAGGCCTCTCCGGTCCTGGCCCTGGGTAAATTGACGTCGACCTCCAACCTGGAAGGGACAGCGGCATTTACCTACAATACCTGGGACTGGTCCGTATCCCTGTCCAAAGGCAAGGAAGAGGATTTTACCGGTCTCAATCCGGATACCGAAACCGACGGCATTAACCTGAATGCCAATTTCCGTATTGGTGAAAAACTGACCCTCTCCCC
>CAJVXG010000004.1 GCA_913009215.1 uncultured Gammaproteobacteria bacterium
TGGTAGCGGGGGCAGGATTTGAACCTACGACCTTCGGGTTATGAGCCCGACGAGCTGCCAGACTGCTCCACCCCGCATCAAGGTCGCGCAGTCTACTAAAATCGACCCCGGCAATGCAAGTTATTGCCAGATTATTACCGGATTCGCTCATACCACAGCAGGGTGCCACCGGCGACGGCGGCCGGCATGACAAAGAAATTCAACAGCGGGATCCAGAACAGAATGAAGGTCGCCATGCCCAGACCGTAGGTCAACAGGCGGTGCTTTTGCAGCTCTTGCCGCACCTCCCTGAATACCTTGCCATGGTTATTCATTGGATAAGCTATATATTCTGCCGCCAACATCCAGGAACCGAACAGGAACCACAGCAAAGGGGAGACAATATTCAGCAGCGGAATAAATGTGATAATCAGGATAATGGTGGCGATCATCAGGAAATAGGCATACTTCTTCAGTTCGCCCAGAAAAACGATACCAAATTCACGGAGTCGCTGCCCCCAGCCGAGTTCGCGCGCCTCGGCGCCACAGACCTGCACCTCCACCTTTTCCGCCAACAAACCGTTAAAGGGCGAGGCCAGGATATTCATCACCATGACAAAGGTGAAAAACATGGCGATCATAATCAACACCGCGAACACGACCCATAACAAGCCGCCGGCAATCGCCAGGTACCAGGCATCACCCTGCGGCATCAAGGTGTCCATCAGGCGGTTGAATCGTGTCACCGCAAACCAGATGATGCCGCTGTAGGTGGCCGCACCAATCAGCAATGGCAATGCCAGATAAGGCCGCAGACCGGGACGCAGCACCGTCTTGAGGCCGCGAAAAAAGTATTTAATACCGGCGGTAAAATCCTTCATGCGCGCGCCATGGACTCCTTAACCAAAATCGTAATGTTTCTGGATATCCTGCCTGATGTCCCAGGTGCAGGACAGGCCAGAGGCGAAGGTAACGAGGTCACCGGCTTGCAGATGCACCGGCTCGCCACCATCGTCGGGGGTCACAATGACCTCCCCTTCCAGGATATAGCAAGTCTCTTTTTGTTCATAGGTCCACGGGAAGGTAGAGACCTCTTTGCTCCAGATGGGCCAGTCGTATACGCCCATGACATCGAGCTTGGCCGGAGACGGGTTACGTTCGTAGGTAATTTTCATGGCACTCTTCGCTGGTGATGATCATGGGCACCGCCAGACTAGGACAGACCGGCAATGGCGACCTTGCAAATGCCGACAAAGGAGTCGATAAACGGCTTATACAACACCCCCGCAATCAGGATGAGGGCATTAAAACTGATAAGAATGCGCATATCCATACTGGCATGGATCGGCGAATGGTCCTTGGCATCATCAAAGTACATCAACTTGATAATACGCAAATAATAGAAGGCGCCAATCACGGCAAACAATACGGAAACTACCGCGAGCCAGACCATACCGGTGTCAATCACAGACTGGATCACCATCAACTTGGCATAAAACCCCAGGGTCGGCGGTACCCCGGCCATGGAGATCATTAGCAACAACATCAGCAAGGCATACCAGGAGTTACGCTGATTCAAACCTTTGAAGTCTTCAATGTTCTCGGCCTCAAAACCGTGCCGCGACATCAATATCACCATACCGAAAGCGCCCAGTGTCATGAATGCATAAACCAGGATATAAAACATTGAGGCGGTGTAACCGGTTTTGCTGACACTGAGAATACCCAGCAGAAAGAAACCCATGTGGGCGATACCCGAATAGGCCAGCATGCGCTTGATATTCGTCTGGGCAATGGCAACCAAGTTACCGATGCCCATGGACAAAATGGCCAGCACGATCAGCATGTCCTGCCAGGACGGTGACATATCGATGAGGCCACCGACCAACAGGCGCATAAAAATGGCAAAGCCGGCAACCTTTGGTGCAGTACTGACAAACAGGGCCACCGCGGTCGGTGCGCCATGATAAACATCCGGCACCCACATATGAAACGGCACCACGCCGAGCTTGAAGGCCAGCGCCGCCACAATGAACACCAGGCCAAAAATCAGGATGATGTCATCTGGCGACATAGTGGCAATTTTTTGTTTCACGGCCACAATCGACAAGTCCCCGGTGACACCATAGAGCATGGACATGCCATAGAGCAGCAGGCCGGAGGCAATGGCGCCGAGGACAAAATATTTCATCGCCGCCTCGGTAGCCTTGCCGGAGTCCCGCTGCAGGGCCACCATGGCGTACAGACACAGGGACAACAGCTCCAGGCCCATATACAGGCTCAACAAGTGTGCTGCGGAAATCATCACCATCATGCCGGTCATGGCAAACAAGGCCAGGACAAAAAATTCGCCACGGAACATATTGCGCTCGCGAATATAATCACGCGAATAGGCAAAGACAATGAATACAATCAGATAGATAGCGAGCTTCAGTATATCTGACATGGCATCGTGTATAAACATACCGCTGAACACGGTTACGCTGTTGCTCGTCATGCCCTGTACCGTCAGCACGGCGGCGCCAATCAAGGTTACCTGTGCCAGAAAGTAAATAAAGATACGCTGTCGCGTAGACAGGAACAGGTCGACCACCAGGATCAAACAGGCCATGAAGGCGACAAAGATTTCCGGCAACGCCAATGACAGGTTCATTGTATTCATATCATCATCCAGTCCGCATCAGGGTGCCTTGGCGGCAGCCACGTGCTGTAATAAATTTTCCACCGATACGTGCATCACGTCGAGGAACGGATACGGCCACAGGCCCAGGATCAATACCGCCAGTGCCAGAATACCGAGGAACAATGCCTCACGCGGGTTGATGTCCTTCAGGGCCGCGACTTTGTCATTGGCAACTTCACCAAAGATCGTACGCTTGTACATCCATAGGGTATAGGCGGCACCAAAAACCAGTATGGTCGCCAGCAACACGGCGTACCAGATATTAACCTTGAAGGCGCCCACGATGACGAGAAATTCACCAACAAAACCGGAGGTACCCGGCAAACCGGCATTGGCCATCGCAAACAACATCATAAAGGCAGCAAACACCGGCATGGTATTGGCGACGCCGCCGTAATCCTTGATCTGACGTGAATGCATACGTTCGTAGAGCACACCGACGCAAAGGAACAAGGCGCCGGAAATAAAACCGTGCGACACCATTTGTATAATACCACCCTCAATGCCCTGGACATTAAAAATAAAAATACCCAGAGTGACAAAACCCATATGTGCAATCGATGAGTAGGCAATCAGTTTCTTCATATCCTGTTGCACCAGCGCCACCAGCGCGATATAGACCACGGCCACCAGTGACAGAGCAATCATCAGCCAGGCCCACTCCTGACTGGCCAATGGTGTAATCGGCAAACTGAAGCGCAGGAAACCGTAGGCGCCCAACTTCAGCATAATCGCCGCCAGGATCACGGAACCACCGGTCGGTGCTTCCACATGAGCATCCGGTAACCAGGTATGCACCGGCCACATCGGTACCTTGACGGCAAAGGCGGCAAAAAAGGCAAAGAAGATCAGCGTCTGTGTGCTCAGGTCCAGCTTGAGATTGTAGAACGCGGACAGCTCGAAGGTCTGGCCAGCCTGATAATAAAGATACAAGAACGCCACCAGCATCAATACCGAGCCGATAAAGGTATACAGGAAAAACTTGATGGCGGCATAGACCCGCTTCGGTCCGCCCCATATACCGATAATCAGAAACATCGGTATCAGCAAGGCCTCCCAGAAGGCGTAAAACAGGATGGCATCAAGCGATGAAAAGGCGCCAATCATCAGGCCTTCCATAATCAGGAAAGCGGCCATGAACTGCGCCACCTTTTTCTTGATAACCTGCCAACTGGCAATAACCACTATGATGGTGGTAAATGTCGTCAGTATCACCAGCAACAGGGAGATGCCATCAATACCGATATGGTAACGGATATTAAAGGCATCAATCCACGCCAGGTTTTGCTCATACTGCATGGTGGCGATACTGTTGTCGAAACGTGTGTACAGCGGTATAGACGCAACAAAAGTCAGCAGCGATATCACCAAACTCATTATGCGTGCCAACGGCGCCTGCCTGTCCTTGCCGGCCACCAGCAACACCAGGATACCGCCCACAATCGGCAGCCAGATCACCCAACTAAGTATGTGTTCTGAAAACATTATCTAAGCTTTATAAAAAACGTAATTAAAAGAAACACACCAATGATCATGGCAAAGGCGTAATGGTAAACATAACCGGACTGGATATGCCGTATAAAGGCGGAGAACCAGCCGATGGCGCGTGCCGTACCATTGACGATCCAGCCATCAATAATGGTGGCATCACCAAGCTTCCAGAAGATCTGGCCCATCTTGCGTGCACCGCGTGCGAATACAAATTCGTAGGCCTCATCGAAATAATATTTCTTCATCAGGATCATGTACGGTAGGCGCAGCCTCTGTTGCAGCATGGTCGGTATTTCCGGCTTCTTCAGGTAAAACAGGCCCGCCAACAGAAAACCGGCGATCGCCAGCCAGAACGGCAAGGTCTCGACACTATGCGCTATGAAGGCGCCACGACCACCGATATGCGAATACTCCAGCGCAAACTCTTTCAATACATCGTGCTCCTTGGCAACCGCTATTGAAGAGCCAAAGAAGTCATTGAACAACATGGGCTCAAAATAAAAGAAACCGATAAAAATCGATGGGATAGCCAGAAAAATCAACGGCAATACCACTACCCAGGGTGACTCTTTCAGATGATCTTTGGTGTGCTGATCCATCCGCGGCTTGCCATGGAAAGTCATAAACAGCAGGCGGAACGAGTAGAACGAGGTCACAAAGACGGCACTCATAACGGCAAAATAAGCAAAGTCACTGCCCGGGATGTTGGAGAAATGAGCGGCCTCGATAATGGCGTCCTTGGAAAAGAAACCGGCAAAGCCCGGGAACCCGATCAATGCCAGGGTGCCAATCCAGGCGGTCACACCAGTAATAGGCATATAGCGCATCAGGCCGCCCATTTTGCGCATATCCTGCTCATGGTGCATGGCAATAATCACGGAACCGGCAGCGAGGAATAGTAGCGCCTTAAAGAAGGCGTGCGTCATCAGGTGGAAAATACCGGCAGCATAGGCCGAAGCGCCCAGAGCCACCATCATGTAGCCCAGTTGCGACAAAGTGGAGTACGCTATGACACGCTTGACATCGTTTTGCACCATCCCGATCAGGGCCATGAACAAGGCGGTACTGGCACCGATAATAATAATCACGCTCAATGCCGTTTCGGATAATTCATACAGCGGCGACATCCGTGCCACCATAAAAACACCGGCAGTCACCATGGTTGCCGCATGGATCAATGCCGAGATCGGCGTCGGGCCTTCCATCGAATCCGGCAACCACACGTGTAATGGCACCTGGGCCGATTTACCCATGGCGCCAATAAATAACAAAATACCAATGACGGTTATCAGGTTCCAGTCGACACCGGGCATGATGTTTATTGTTGTATCTTTGAACTGGCTGGCAATACCAAAGACACCGCCGTAATCCAGGGTGCCAAAATAAGCGTACACGGCTGCAATGCCCAACAGAAAACCGAAATCGCCGACACGATTGACCAAAAAGGCCTTGAGGTTGGCACGTATTGCCGTCTTGCGCTTAAACCAGAAACCGATCAACAGATACGACACCAGGCCCACCGCCTCCCAACCAAAGAACAGTTGCAGAAAGTTGTTGGACATCACCAGCATCAACATGGCAAAGGTAAACAGCGCAATATAGCTGAAGAAACGCTGATAGCCCGGATCGTCTTTCATGTAGCCAATGGTATAGATATGCACCATCAGTGACACAAAGGTGACAACAACCATCATCATCGCCGACAGCTGATCGATCAGGAAACCGATCTCCAATGGAATGCCGCCGCTCTCCAGCCAGCGATACACTGATCCATTAAAGGTGTTGCCATCGAAAATGACATCCTTGAACACCACCAGCGACAACACAAAGGCAATACCGACACCAAGGATGGCCACCATATGGGCGCCACTGCGACCAATAAACTTGCCGAACAACCCGGCAATGATAGAACCGATGAGGCAGGACAACGGTATGGCCAGATAAATATTTTCCATATTCTCGAACACAACTACCCCTTCAAGGCATCCAGCTCTTCAACATTAATGGTCTGACGGTTACGGAATAGCACGATCAGTATGGCGAGACCAATAGCGGCCTCAGCGGCTGCCACCGTTAATATAAAAAATACGAACACTTGTCCGGAAAGGTCGCCCAGATAATTCGAGAAGGCAACAAAATTAATATTAACCGCCAGCAACATCAGTTCAATACACATCAGCAGAATGACGACATTTTTCCGGTTCAGGAAAATGCCCATAACACTGATGGAAAACAGTATGGCAGCAAGTATCAGATAATAATGTAATGGTACGGTTTCCATATTCCTTATTTTCCTGATTTCATTTTTACAATTCGCACCCGGTCGTCACGATTCACCCGCACCTGCTTTGACGGGTCCTGGAACTTGGTGTCCTTGCGCTTGCGCATGGCCAGTGCAATAGCGGCAACAATGGCGACCAGCAGCACCAGACCGGCGATCTCAAACGTATACAGGTAATCAGTGTACAGCAAGATTCCGAGGGCCCGGGTGTTGCTTTCATCCGCTGCCAATGCGGCCGGTGCTGTCATGTGTGCGGTACCAAAATCACCGCTGCTCAATATCAGGATCATTTCCAGCAGCAATAATACGGCCACCAGCAAGCCTATCGCCAGGTATTCGCCAAAACCCTCGCGCAAGCGCGCCAGGTTGACGTCCAGCATCATAACCACGAACAGGAACAACACCATGACGGCACCGACATAGACCAGCACCAGTATGATGGCGAGAAATTCGGCTTGCAACAATATCCAGAGTGCGGCCGCGGTGAAAAAGCTCAAGACCAGATACAGGGCTGCCTTCACCGGGTTACGGATGGTTACTACCATAGTGGCAGCAAAAACCAGGATGGCAGAAAAAGCAAAAAATACGATATGTTGAAAGCTCATCATAATGTTATCGGTATTCCGCGTCTTCGCCCCTGTCTTTGGCAATCTGTTTTTCGTATTTGTCGCCGACCGCAAGCAACATCTCCTTAGTGTAATACAGGTCACCATGGACCTCGCCATGGTAATCAAACACTCGGGTCTCAACAATGGAATCTACCGGGCAGGCCTCTTCACAAAAACCGCAGAAAATACACTTGGTCAGATCAATATCGTAACGCGTGGTGCGACGGGTACCGTCGCTACGCTCTTCTGATTCAATGGTAATAGCCAGCGCCGGACACACCGCCTCACATAGCTTGCAGGCAATACAACGTTCCTCGCCATTGGGGTAACGTCGCAGGGCATGCAGACCGCGAAACCGGGGTGATTGCGGTGTCTGTTCTTCCGGGTAAAACAACGTGACTTTCTTGCGAAACAAATTGCCAAGAGTCACTGACATGCCCTTCAGCAGTTCCAGCAGCAAAAAGCTTTTCATATATTGTTTGACTGGATTCATATCGTTATCCCCTGCTTCTTAATGAAACAAGTACCCCCATGGAGTCAGGAACATCGCTACCCCTTCCACCAGAATCCATACCAGCGTCACCGGGATAAATACCTTCCAGCCCAGACGCATAATCTGGTCATAGCGATAGCGCGGAAAGGTGGCGCGGAACCAGAGAAAAAAGAACAGTACAGACGATATCTTGACCAGCAA
Organism: uncultured Gammaproteobacteria bacterium; assembly: GCA_913009215.1. Lineage (GTDB taxonomy): Bacteria > Pseudomonadota > Gammaproteobacteria > Acidiferrobacterales > CAJVXG01 > CAJVXG01. The sequence goes on from CAJVXG010000004.1 coordinate 7,737, forward strand.
CCAGTGAATACCGTCACCCAGAATCAAGGACAACACGGGAATATCGGGTATCCAGGATGCCGGTAGTGGTGACAACCAGCCACCGAGGAACATAACTGCGGTCAGCGTGGCAATCAGAATCATATTGGCGTACTCGGCGAGGAAGAACACAGCAAAGGCCATGCCGGAATACTCAACGTGGAAACCGGCGACGATTTCCGATTCGCCTTCGGCGACATCAAACGGCGCCCGGTTGGTCTCGGCAACGCCGGAAATAAAATACACCAGGAACAACGGGAACAACGGCAGGACATACCAGTAATGCGCGCCCCCGGCTTGTTGCATAACGATGTTGTGCAGGTTCAGGCTCCCGGCCGACATCAGCACACCGACCAGGGCAAAGCCCATGGCGATCTCGTAAGAGACAATCTGCGCTGCGGCGCGCATGGCTCCAAGCAAGGCGTACTTGGAGTTGGAGGCCCAACCGGCAATGATGACACCGTACACACCGAGCGACGTCATGGCCAGTATGTACAACAGACCGGCATCGATTTTTGCCAGGGCCCAGCCGTCGTTAAACGGGATCACCGCCCAGGCCGCCAGCGACGGCGCAATCGCCAGTACCGGCGCCAACACAAACAAATATTTATTGGCATTGGTCGGGACTATAATTTCCTTCAGCATTAACTTGATGCCATCGGCAATCGGTTGTAACCAGCCACGTGGACCAACACGGTTCGGACCGATACGCATCTGCATGTAACCAATAATTTTGCGTTCAGCAAAAGTAAGATAGGCCACGCCCAGCATCAACGGTACTATGATCGCTATGACCCACATCAGGTTGGTCGCCAGTATTTGCAACCACGGCGGGATGCCTTGCCAGAATTGTAAGAAAAAATCCATCATGAACTCAGGTCTTCGCCACCGTGGCCGGACCATGAGCGCCCAGCGTGGAGGTTTCAGCATAACCCACCGGCACATAGACACAGCCGTCCGGGATGCGCCCGTCCACCACCAATGGCAGCGTGACGTTACCCTCGGTCATGCGCAAAGTCACATTATCATTGTCCTGCAGTCCCAGCTTCTCCGCCTGTTGTCCACTCATGTGCGCCGCGGGTGCCGGATTGTCCAGGGTTTTTTTCAAAGAGGCGGCATGACGCACAAGCATATCCGTAGCGTACATCGGCGCCTCGGCAATACGTATCAGATCAAAAGACTTATTGTCCGGCGCCTGCGGGTAACACCAGTCGCTTAAAGTTGCTGATGGTGTCGGTACTTCGGCAGGACAAGCGGCACGAACATCAGCAATGGTATTGTAATCAAAACCGTCCAGGCCCAACTGATTGCCAAGTACACGCAGCACCTTCCAGGCCGGTCGCGCTTCAGCCACAGGCCGCACCGCCGCCGCATAGGATTGCATCACGCCCTCAAGGTTGACGTGGGTACCCTCAGACTCGGCATAGGTGGCAATCGGTAGCAATACATCGGCATATTCCAGCGCATTGGACGACAACGCCGCCGGTTTAAACGCCGTCATCAAGGCGACAAACTCTGCCACCTGCATTGCCGTACGGGCACGACTGCTGTCCAGGGTATCCAGCTCCGGCTCTACACCAAGCAGGAGATAGGCCTTTAAGGGATGACTCATCATGCCGCGGACATGCCGTCCACTACTGTTGACTGCCTGACCATTACTGCTGCGATGCGGTATGCAACCGGCCAACCAGGCGGCCACACTATTGCCTTCGGGCAAGTAACCGATAACGGTGCCGCTTAATTCAGAAATCAATTGCGCCATAGCGCGCACACCAGCAGCATGACAATGACCGGCGCTGGCGTTGCCCAACAACACGCTGGCCTTTTTATTTTGTTTCAGGGCTTTGGCAATGGCCTTTTCGGTGTCGCTGGGACTGGATTGTGCTATCCAGGATTGTATGCCCTGCGGCAATGACGCCTGTTTATCACCACCGAGAACCTTGGCAATTGCAGCGAGTGATCGCAGCATGCTCATTTGGTCAACAATCACTTTCAGCGTAACACCCATAGTATCGAAATCGTAATCGATACTGTTGATGGCCATGATAGTAGCACCATTCTGGTAAGCCCTGCGCAGGCGATAACCAATCATGGGTTGGTCCTTACGCACATTGGAACCAATCAATAACACCGCCCCGTTCTGTTCCAGGTCGGTAATGGACTGCCCCAGCCAGGGAAAAGCCGGCATGGCGGCGTCATCGCTAAAATCCATCTGACGAACACGGTGATCCACATTATTGGAACCGAGCGCACGCGCCAGCTGTTGTGTCAGAAAAAATTCCTCCATGGTCGAGGTCGGCGCGGCAAGAGCGCCAAACTGATCCGCGCCATGCTTGTCGACTGCGGCCTTGATGCCCCTGGCGGCAAAATCGAGTGCTGTTGACCAATCGGTATCCTGCCATTGGCCATCAACACGGATCATCGGCAGTTGTAAACGCTCTTCGCTGTTGATGGCCTCGTAGCTATAACGATCGCGATCGGCAATCCAGTAATTGTTGATGTCCTTGTTGGTGCGCGGTAATACGCGCATGACCTGGTTGTGCAACACCTGTACATTCAGATTGGTACCGACTGAGTCGTGCGGGCTGACAACATCGTGGTTGCTCAACTCCCAGGAGCGCGCGCTGTAGCGGAACGGTTTCGAAGTCAATGCACCGACCGGGCACAGATCAATGACATTACCGGACAATTCCGAGTTCACGGATTTCTCCACGAAAGTGGTGATTCGGGAATGCTCGCCTCGACCGATCATGCCGAGTTCCATAATGCCGGCCACTTCCTGGCCAAAGCGAACACAACGTGTACAGTGGATACAACGTGTCATGTCGGTGCTGATCAAGGGGCTAATATCCTTGTCCTTGACGATGCGTTTGTTCTCCTGGTAACGCGATACGTCCTTGCCATAACCCAACGCCGTGTCCTGCAGGTCGCATTCCCCGCCCTGGTCACAAATTGGGCAATCCAGTGGATGGTTGATAAGCAGGAATTCCATGGTGCCTTTTTGTGCCTCGCGCGCGTATGCGGAACGCGTCATCACCTTCATACCATCGGTTACCGGCGTGGCACAGGCCGGCAGGGGCTTCGGCGCCTTTTCCACTTCCACCAGACACATGCGGCAGTTGGCCGCAACCGACAGCTCTTCGTGGTAACAAAAGCGCGGAATATGGATGCCGGCACCATCGGCCACCTCGATAATATTCTTGCCGACTTCGGCCTCGATTTGCCGACCGTCGATCTCGATCGTCACCATGGTCTTGTTTTCCACATCTGCCATTAGCCACCCACCATGCAACACTTATGATCTACGTGGTACTGAAACTCATTACGGTAATGTCGAATAAAACTGCGTACCGGCCATGCCGCCGCTTCGCCAAGGGCACAAATGGTGCGACCCTCAATCTTGCTGGCAACGTCATCCAGCCGGTCCAGATCATCGGCGGTACCCTGACCGTTTTCGATGCGATGAATTATGCGCCACATCCAGCCGGTACCTTCACGGCACGGCGTACACTGACCACAGGATTCTTCATGATAGAAATAGGAAATGCGTTCCAGCATTTTGACCATACAGGTGGTTTCGTCCATGACAACCACGGCACCGGAACCGAGCATGGAACCGGCCTTGGCTAAGGCATCATAGTCCATGGTAACGTCCATCATTATCGAGGCCGGCAACACCGGAGCCGAAGAACCGCCCGGGATTACGGCTTTGAGTTGACGTCCGTTACGGACACCACCGGCCATTTCCAGTAACTCGGAAAAAGGGGTGCCCATAGGCACTTCGTAATTACCCGGCTTGTTGACATGACCGGAGACGGAAAATATTTTCGGGCCGCCGTTGTTGGGAATACCGGTTTGCAAAAACCAGGCGCCACCTTTATCCAGTATATAAGGTACCGACGCCAGGGTCTCGGTATTGTTGATCGTAGTCGGTTTACCATATAACCCGTAACTGGCTGGAAACGGCGGTTTGAATCGCGGCTGTCCTTTTTTGCCTTCAATGGACTCCAGTAGTGCGGTTTCCTCACCGCAGATGTAGGCGCCGGCACCGAGGTGGTTGTGTAATTCAAAATCAAAACCGCTGCCCAGGATATTCTTACCCAGCAAGCCGGCGGCACGCGCCTCGTTAATGGCGGCCTCGGTTCGCTCAAACGGCTCCCAGAATTCACCACGGATATAATTGTAACCAACAGTAGCACCAATCACATAACCGGCGATGGCCATGCCTTCGATCAGGGCGTGCGGGTTGTAGCGCAAAATATCACGATCCTTGCAGGTACCCGGTTCGCCCTCGTCCGAGTTGCAGACAATGTATTTCTGTATGTCGGCATCGCGATTCATGAAACTCCACTTGATCCCAGTCGGGAAACCGGCACCACCGCGACCGCGCAGCGAAGAGGTCTTCAGTTCCTCGATAATCTGTGCCGGATCGGTTTGTTCCTGGAGAGTTTTTTCCAGGACTTTATAACCGCCGGTGCTGCGATATCCTTCCAGCATCCAGCGTTTGTCGACACCCATGTCACGGAATAACATCTCGTTCGCCATCGCCCTACTCCAGCCCCGCCAGGATCTCGTCCACCTTTTGCGGTGTCAGGTTCTCGTAATAGTGTTCGCCAATCTGGAACATCGGCGCGCCGACACAGGCGCCGAGACATTCCACTTCTTTCAGGGAAAACTTGCCATCGTTGGTGACTTCACCAAAATCGATTCCCAGTTTTTTCTTCAGATGGTCGACGATGCCATTGGAACCGCACAACAGGCAGGAGATATTGGTGCAGACACAGATCTTGTGGCAACCAACCGGTTTCAGTTCATACATGGAATAAAAGGTCGCCACCTCTTGCGCGGCGATCGCCGGCATTTGCAGATATTCGGCTACGGCCTCGATCAGCTCATCACTAAGCCAGCCACCATTCTGGTCCTGGACAATACGCAACGCCGACATCACCGCCGATTGACGCTGCCCTTGCGGATACTTGGCGATCCAGTGATCGATTTCCTGGCGCGAATCCTCCGAGATCAAGTCAATTTTCGATTGTGTTTGTTGCTGTGCCGTCATCGATCAATTTCTCCAAACACGATGTCCAGGGTACCCATAACGGCGACAACATCGGCCAGCATATGGCCGCGCACCATTTCATTAAGAGCAGACAAGTGGGCAAAACCGGGGGCGCGAATCTTCAGGCGGTACGGCTTGTTGGCGCCATCGGATACGAGATAGATACCGAACTCGCCCTTGGGATGTTCCACGGCGGCATAGGCCTCGCCGGCCGGGATACAGAAACCTTCGGTACATAATTTAAAGTGGTGGATCAGCGATTCCATATCGCCCTTCATATCGACACGATTCGGTGGGGCGATCTTGTGGTCCTCGACAATGACCGGGCCCGGATTCCTGCGCAACCACTTGATACATTGGCGAATGATGCGGTTGGATTGGCGCATTTCCTCAATACGCACCAGGTAGCGGTCATAACAATCGCCGGTAACGCCAACCGGGATATCAAAATCCATCTTGTCGTAGACTTCGTAGGGCTGTTTCTTGCGCAAATCCCATTCCACGCCGGAACCGCGCAACATCGGGCCGGTGAGACCCAACTGCCAGGCACGTTCCGGGGTGACCACAGCGATGTTCACGGTACGCTGCTTCCAGATGCGATTGTCGGTCAGTAAATTCTCGTATTCATCGACACAGGACGGGAAGCGCCTGGTAAAGTCCTCGATAAAATCGAGCAAGGTGCCGCTGCGGTTGCTGTTCAGGCGCTCCACGTCACGCTTGCTATGCCACTTCGATGCCTTGTATTGCGGCATGGCCTTGGGCAGGTCGCGATAGACACCACCAACGCGGTAATAGGTCGCATGCAAGCGGGCGCCTGATACCGCCTCATAACAATCCATCAGGTCCTCACGCTCACGGAAGGCGTAGAGAAACACCGTCATGGCGCCAACGTCCAGGGCATGCGCGCCCAACCACAACAGGTGATTGAGAATGCGGGTAATCTCGTCAAACATGACTCTTATATATTGGGCCCGCAGAGGCACCTCAACACCGAGCAACTTTTCCATGGCCATGACATAGCTGTGTTCGTTACACATCATGGAGACGTAATCGAGACGGTCCATGTAACCAATGCTCTGATTATAGGGTTTGCTTTCGGCCAGCTTTTCCGTCGCCCGGTGTAATAAACCGATATGGGGGTCGGCACGCTCAATCACCTCGCCGTCCATCTCCAGCACCAGGCGCAACACGCCATGGGCCGCCGGGTGCTGCGGGCCAAAGTTCAACGTGTAATTATGAATCTCGGCCACCGAAGCCCTCCTCTCGTATCACCCGTGGCACCAGTATTCGTGGTTCAATCGATACCGGTTGATACACCACACGCTTTTGTTCGGTGTCGTAGCGCATTTCGACATGGCCGATCAGCGGGAAATCCTTGCGGAACGGGTGACCGATAAAACCGTAATCAGTGAGGATGCGACGCAGGTCCGGATGGCCTTCGAAAATAATACCGAACATGTCGAAGGCCTCACGCTCGTACCAGTCGGCCGAGTTCCAGACGTCAATCACTGAAGATACCAGCGGAAAATCATCATCCAGGTAGGTACGTAAGCGCAGTCGCCGATTATGCTTGATCGACAACAGATGGTAGACCACGGCAAACCGCGCCGGTCGTTTCAGGTCCCGTGGCGATTCCTCGCCATAGCTCAGATAATCGACTCCGCAAACATCAATCAATTGCTCAAAACTGAGGCGGGTATCGTCGTGCAGGGTTTCACAAACGCGGATGGTATCCTCGCGCTTGAATTCGATGGTCAGCTCGTCGGTACTGTAGATGACATTGGTAATGGCATCGCCAATGCTTTCCTCAATAATGGCCGCCAGCGACTGTAGTTCGTTCGTCATCGAATCTGCTCTTGTGATTTATCGCGCAATGGTATTGCTGCGCTTGATTTTTTCTTTCAGCTGGATAATGCCGTACAACAGCGCCTCGGCCGTCGGTGGGCACCCCGGGATATAGATATCCACCGGAATGATACGGTCGCAACCGCGGACTACAGAATAGGAATAATGGTAATAACCGCCACCATTGGCGCAGGAACCCATGGAGATGACCCATCTCGGTTCGGCCATTTGGTCGTAGACCTTACGCAAGGGCGTCGCCATCTTGTTCGTCAGCGTACCGGCAACGATCATGACGTCGGATTGCCGCGGACTGGGTCGGAAAATCATGCCAAAACGGTCGAGATCGTAACGCGAGGCGCCGGCCTGCATCATCTCCACGGCGCAACAGGCCAGGCCAAAGGACATGGGCCACATGGAACCGGTACGGGCCCAGTTAAATACACTGTCCAGGGTGGTCGTGACCATGCCTTGCTTGAGTATGCCCTCTATTCCCATTCCAGCGCCCCCTTCTTCCACTCGTAGATAAAGCCCACCACCAGCACACCGAGGAACACCACCATGGCGACAAAGCCGGTCATACCGATGTCCTGCAACGCCACCGCCCACGGAAACAGGAAGGCAATTTCCAGATCAAAAATAATAAAGAGGATGGCGACCAGATAATAGCGCACATCGAATTTCATACGGGAATCCTCGAAGGGCTCAAAGCCACATTCGTAAGGGGAATTCTTGTCCTTGTCCGGGCGATGGGGGGCCATCATTCGGCCGATCATCATGGGCATGATACCGAACAGAATACCGACGACGAGAAAAATCAGAATCGGTATATAGTTATTTAACATCGTACAACCCCGTTTTTATCTGTTTATGTGCAGGCAGATACGCTTCAGCCGAGGCAGTCTAGGCGTTCACCTGATTAGGGTCAAGTTGACGTTTTTTGATTATGTCCTTTTTCTTCATGGGTTTACGGGTTTATTTCTGCCTCCATAAAGAACGCCTATCGAGGATAGGGGCGACAATGGGGCATTGTCGCAGGGGGTTTTGTTTATTTCCTCACCTGAAAGGTGAGGATTTGTCGGGTTTATTTGTCGCTAACGCGACTACTAATCGGGGCTGGTCCCGATAGCCCAGGTACTTTTCTCTTGACTTGCCCGCCCGAACAAAGCGACAAGTACCCTTGGGGTGTAAGAGAAAAGTACCCAAAAGACAACATACTGATCCTAATTACTATAGGCTTATTATCTCTTGGGGTCATATCCAGCAAACTCGATTCCTGACAACTGCGCTAATACAGGATCGAAAGTAGCAAGATCATCTTCATTGAATTGGCTAAGATGTGAATAACCACATGCCCTTGCCATCACTTTCATTAATTCAACTGATGAATCGAAAAAATTGGCTAACTGTTGCGCAGCATTATCGATATTGAGTCTTTGCCGCAATTCTGGTTTTTGTGTTGCTATACCAGCAGGACAATTGTTCGAATTACAGATCCTCGCCGCAATACAACCAATCGCTTGCATCGCGCTGTTAGATAGTGCAATACCGTCTGCGCCTAAGGCCAGTGCTTTGACAAAATCACCAGGCACCCTTAAGCCCCCCGTTATGATTAATGTTACTTTGCGGCTGACGCCTTGCAGGTCAAGATAATGTCTGGCACGAGCCAGTGCCGGAATGGTTGGTACACTAATGTGATCCCGAAACAGCAATGGAGCAGCCCCGGTACCACCGCCACGACCGTCAAGAATTATGTAATCTGTACTGGCCTGTAGAGCAAACTCGATATCACGTTCAATATGATTTGCGCTGAGTTTAAAACCGATGGGAATACCACCCGTTATTTCACGGACCCTATCCGCAAAACGCTTAAAATCCGCTGGCGTTGTTAGATCGGCGAAAGTAGGCGGTGAGATAGCGGGTTCACCTTCAGGTATATCACGAACCTTGGCTATTTTCCCAATATTCTTTGAGGCGGGCAAATGCCCTCCCGTTCCCGTTTTGGCACCTTGTCCACCCTTAAAATGAAAGGCCTGTACTTTTTTTAATAGTGATTCACTATAACCAAACTTTGCACTGGCAAGCTCATAAAAATAGCATCTGTTATTCTCTTGTTCTTCCGGAAGCATGCCACCTTCCCCGGAGCAAATACCTGTGCCCGACAATTCGGCACCTTTTGCCAGGGCTATCTTTGCCTCTTCTGAAAGCGAACCAAAGCTCATATCTGAAACAAATAACGGAATTTTTAATTCCAGAGGTCTCTTGCTCGCTGGACCGATAAGCAACTCAGTATGGACATCAGCATCTTCCATCAGTGGTTTTCTATGCAGCTGTGCCACCATAATCTGTATGGCATCCCAAAGAGGCAGTTGGTTTCTCGGCACACCCATCGCAGCCATTGGCCCGTGGCGACCAAAAGTAGATAAGCCTTCCGCAGCAAGCTGATGTATAAATTCTAACGTGGGTTCTTCACTGGTTGCTCGTGGCTTTGGCACAGGGCTTTCATCAGAGGCTAACCCCGGGCCTTCCTTGCCCACTTGATCATTTGAAAATTGTTGGTGAGCCCCGTCACAATAAGGCGTATTGCCCGTATGCTTGCATGCACATAAATAGGCTTCGTCGTCTTCATCTGAAACAATGACTCTTGGATTAAAAGACGTGCCCACATGTGAGCCATCGCAAAAAGGCTGGCTTTTAGATTTACCACAAGTACAAAAATGATATTCCTGTCCTTTAGAAAGATTTACCTTAACCGGTTTGTTGTCTGCTATTACTGGATTGCTCATATTTATTTTTTCCTTAAGATGTATAGCGGTCGAGTTAAAGCGAAAAATCGAGTTCGGGACCAACGGGCACAATTCCAAACGGATTTATATGAGTGTGCGATTGGTAATAGTGCTTTTTAATGTGGTTCATATTAACCGTTTCCGCAATACCATCCATGTTGTAGATTTCGCGCACAAAACGCCACAGCGTTGGGTAATCAACAATACGCTTCAGGTTACACTTGAAATGTGTGTAATAGACCGCATCGAAACGCACCAAGGTTGTAAATAGACGAATATCGGCTTCAGTCAATTGCTCGCCAACCAGATAGCGGCTATTTTCCAGAATTTTAGCTACTTTATCGAGCGCTTTGAAAAGTACTCTAAAAGCCTTGTCATAGGCGCGTTGTGTCTGCGCAAAACCACAACGATAGACACCGTTGTTGATGTCCCGGTAAATCCAGTGGTTTAGCTCGTCAATTTTTGACACAAGATCTTCCGGATAAAAATCAAGCGCTAGTTTCTCTGCAAATGCCTGGAACTCACTGTTGAAAAACCGAATAATTTCAGCCGACTCGTTATTTACAATGGTCTTTTCCTTTTTGTCCCACAACACTGGTACCGTTATGATACCGCTATAGTCCTCTGCGGCTTTAAAGTAGACCTCTTGCAAATACCCACTCTGGTTTATCCTGTCACCGGTAGCCCCAGACTCATCTTTCAGGAATGACCAGCCCTGATCTGACAAAAAAGGAGCCACCACGTCCACACTGATAACAGCTTGCAAACCTTTGAGCGCTCTCATAATGAGGGTTCGATGAGCCCAGGGGCAGGCATAGGAAACGTATAGGTGATAGCGATCTTTCTCGGCTTTAAAACGGCCATTGGGGGTGATCACATGATGAAAAGTAGTTTGCTTACGGTTGAAGGCACCATCATCACCAATTTCACTGTCCCATGTATTATTCGTGTTTTTGTAGTTGCTCATTATGATTTTAAGACTCCGTGGTAAACCCGGCCTTGCTGTGGGCGCCATCGCAATAGGGTTTATTGTTTGAATGACCACAGCGGCACAGATGCACTTGTTGCACCCGGTTTACCGTATGGCCTGTGCCCGTACAAATCTCCAGATTACCGTCAATTTGTACCGGCCCATCTTTCAGTGGGTTCACAACCACAACCCCTGATTGACTCTCAGGATCCGGCGAATCTACAACTGCTACTTCACCTGTGGCCACAAAGCCAATATCAACATGAGCGCCATCGCAATAGGGTTTATTTTTTGAAGCTCCACAGCGGCAAAGCGCCATTTTCTGTAACGCACAAGACTCTTCACCCAATTGAAGGTCAGCATTCAGTGCGTAAGGCCCATTTTCACGAATATGAAGCGTATTCACCAAAGGTTTAGGTTGCGCCTGGCCTGTTTCCTCGTAGCGAATGGCACCCGATGGACAGTCGTCCGCAATCGCCTGCAACTCACCTGAACTGGCTTTTTCAGGGTGAATCCATTCACCCTTCACATTGGGCACAAATACGTCAGGCCGATTAAGCACGCAATTGCGTGAGTGGATGCATTTCCCGCCATCAAAATAGAGGGCGCCTTGTTTTGTTTTGAAGGTTTCTACACTCATTAGTTCATCTCCTGTAATTACTCTTGCTTGCTATAAAACCCGCTTAGTGCTCCTACGGGTTCGCGGTGGGCTGAGATCATGCCATCCCGGGCATTTCAATAATAATAAAATGAGCATGCTCATCTGTGGCAGAAAACACCAGTTCCGCCGGCCCTGTAATTTCCAGAGAATCGCGCTCATTCAAAGTGACATGGTCTTTGATAGCAACGCTTCCTTCGAAGTTATTGATGTAGGCCTGGCGTCCCGTTTGCAGCGTGTAACTTACCTGCGCCTGTTTCCCCGTCAGTTCGGATACAAACATATTTATATCCTGATTTAAATGTAACGGCGCCTGCTTCCGGTTGGACAGATTGCCCACAATCTGCAGCAGTTGGTTGCGCCGTTCCTCAGGGTCAAATTTGTGATTCTCGTAACGTACCGGCAGTCCATTTTTTGGCGGAAGAATCCAGATTTGTAAAAACCGGGTCCACTCATCCTGCTGGTTCAGCTCCGAATGCCAAACACCGGAACCTGCTGTCACCGTCTGCACATGGCCACGCTCCAGGGTGTCATCCACATCTGTTGCACTGTCCCAATGAGTCAGCTTCCCTTTGACCACGTAACTTACGATCTCCATCTCTTGATGTGGATGCTTTCCAAAGCCATCATGAGGTTTGACATCATCATCGTTGAGCACGCGTAACACGCCGAATTGCACATTGTCTGGGTTGTAATATTTGGCGAACGAAAAATGAAAATAAGTATTTGCCGGATGCATATCGCTAGCCTCCAGATAATGAAGGTCTTCAGCGTTTATTTTCTTTAATTTTTTTGTCATCTGCTCCTTTCCTTTTGCTTGTATTATAAATGGCTAACGAAAAGGACAAAGCGTGGTTTTTGCGCCTGTCAGGCATTAACGTTATTGTTAGCGCTGGTCTTCAAAAACTGTCTGATATTACTACCTCATCTAAAGCTAATTGCCCTGGCCGCGGCCATGCATCTTTGGTTCCTTTGCCAATAGCGATAAACATGGCAATAACGTGATCGTCGGGAAGTTTGATAAGCTTGGCCACTGCGTCAAAGTCGAAGCCATCCATTGGGCAGGAATCATATCCCAATGACTTTGTCGCCAACATTAAAGTTTGGGCCGTAATCCCGCATGATCTCATCGCCTCATCGCGCTGGACCTGATCTTTATCCCGGTAATAACTGTCAATAGCAGGCAACATAAAATCCTGAACTCCTTTATCTGCATTTTTCCAATAACGAACGGGCTGTTTTTCCCATGCCTTTAAATCAGCACATAGAACAATAAAGAGAGAAGCATCAGTAACCTGCGCCTGGTCCCAGGCGACTGCGCGTATTTTTTGTCTTAGCTCAGGCTCGCGCACGACAACAAAACGCCAATTTTGAATATTAAAGGCCGTAGGCGATAACATCGCCAGTGATAACAACCTTGCGATGTCTTCTTCCGGCATTTGATGTTCAGGATCAAAGTGCTTAATTGCCCGTCGGCTTTTAATGGCATCTTCTGTTTTCATATTTTTCTTCCTCCCTCTATTCAGGCTTTAAAGAATACAGGAGAATATGTTATAACTTACCTTAAAGTAAGTACGCACATAAATGTGATATAGTATCAATTTGTATACCACCTATAGGCGGGGCAAGAGTATGAGCGCTGAAAACGATGCAGGCTGTAGCTTTATATGCCCGATTGAGGCTGCGACAGAGGTCATTGGGGGGAAATGGAAAGCGCACATTCTTTATCAATTGCAGGGGGGCACTAAACGTTTCAATGAGTTGAAACGTCTGCTTCCCGGTGTTACACAAAGAATGCTGACAAAACAACTGCGAGAATTAGAAGCCGATCAAATTATACATAGAAAAATTTTTGCAGAAGTTCCTCCCAAGGTTGAATACTCTATAACAGAATTTGGGCGAACACTCACCCCGTCGCTTAAGGTACTTCAGGAATGGGGGGCTGAATATCTGGATAAATTGACTAAGATTCGTAATAGTAAATAATGGCCCCAAAAGATGGTTTAAAGTAACTTTCTAGAACTAATAGCTCTCCTTCTTATGTACATTTAGCAATTTTTTCTTCCTTGTATCCACTGCCAGCAGCAGATAGCGCATCTTGCCGGTTAAACTCCAATGCCTCCTTTAGAGTAATTCCTAAAGTTTCTTTCAATTCTTCGTAGCTTTTTTCCTGACAATTAACTCCGGGAACTTCTTCAATCCATCCGACCCACCAATCGTTTTCCTGTTTTACAACAGCGGTATATTCGTTTTTCATGGCCATTTCCTCTGAAATTGTTGCCCCGGATTCCATGTTATTGCATCCGGGCTACCTGCTACAATTATACGACATATCTAAATATAGACATATTTTGTAGAAAACGTTAATTGTTCTCAAGCACCATCCCGTCCTTATGTTCAAAACAAGGGTGTTTTTACCCGCGACATCAGGGGCCGCTACTGTCTGGTATTATCACCAGGTTGATATATGATCCCGGGATATTGGATTGAACCGGTGCTGAGATACCGACGACACATCTTCTAAGCGCATTGATGCGCGATTATTTCTACAACCAACAGGGAGACTGTTATGAAAACCAAAAATCACATCATTCAGAGCCTTGCGGCTCTATTTTTACTAAGTCCACTGGCGGCCTTTGCTGCACCCGACCTGACGGTCAAGGATATTCGTCTGGTCAAAGGCTGTAAAATCCAGGTCACCGTTGCCAATATCGGTACCACCGGCG
>CAJVXG010000005.1 GCA_913009215.1 uncultured Gammaproteobacteria bacterium
CGTGAATCACCTCTCGCAGCAGACGGGTCAACACCTCTTCCTGGTAGCTGATATTCTCGACAATCTTCTTCGCGCGCTCCGAGAGACGCCGATAGCCCCAGAGTGATCGCCGTTTGGTTTCGGCCCAGCCCTCGCGCTGGTAGTACAGTGGCAGGTTGACATCGAAATAGGAAATGCTGTCTGCATCCTTGAGCAAATCGGCATCGGCATCGCCACCCACCTCATGGACCGTCACCAGGCGGCAGGTCTCGTCGACAATATCCCGTGCCACGCCGCATGCGCTTAGAATCGGACGCAATAGTTCCGCACCGTGCCGGGCATGGGCCGCCTTGAAGGCATCGTAATCGTCGAAATCCGCTCGTCTTATTTTGCTCTCCTCAATGGCCCGGTCGATGTCATGGGCCAGTGCCGCCAACTGCAAGGCCTCGCCGGCATCCGGTTGCAGACGTAAAAGCCATTCCAGGGTGTTGTCGGCGTGACGGGGGTCTTCAGGCACTTGTGAGCCGGCGATCACCGCCCGGATTTTTTGCTTGGCGCAATCAATGCTGTCCATCAAGTGCCATTTTCACCCGTCGCAAGGTCTCGATATTCATCACCACAGCGATCAGCACCAGGACGGGTAACACCAGATTAGTCACCGCACCCAGAAAGATCAGGAACACGCGCACATCACGCCCCATCCGCAACCCGGCCTTGCCTCCGGCTTGAAGCCGTTCGCGCATCATTTTGTCGTACTTATCCGCGGTGTAACTCAGCATGAACGAGCCGATAATGGCCATGAAACCAGCTAACAGAATCCAGCCGTTTGCTTCCACTGCCAGCAGGTGCCAGGTCAAACCGAACAGCAGAAAGGCATCCGCATAGCGGTCCAGTACCGCATCGAACCAGCCGCCGACGTCGCTGCTTTGGTACTTGAGCCGCGCCACTTCGCCATCACAACCGTCAATAATGGATGCAAACTGGGCCAGTACGCCGCCCAGCAGCAAAGCAATATACCCACCAAGCATAAATAGCCCGGCGGCCAGTACCGAGCACAGAAACGAGAACAGGGAAATCTGATTAGGTGTGATATTGCGCTGCACCAGATACCGGGACATGCGCACGGAAAGGGGGCGGTTCAAATAACGTGCGACCGGCCCGTCGTTGGGCTTGTCGCGTAGTCGCGTTAGCAAGGCCTGCTCCGCTTTCTGGAATGCCGCGGGATCGTCCACATCGATCCAGAATCCGTCGTCCATCAAAGCTGCTTTGGCGCGCCCTTCAGCGGCCAGGACCCGTACCGCCCCGGACAGGGTGGTGTCGCCGTCTTTTTCTTTGCTCTGCTCCAGCGCCTTGAAGATAGCGGGGGAGCACAGGAAAATACCGGTATCGAAACCGTTGAAGTCGTCCAGTCCCTTGCCGATATCACGGATCTTTTTGCTTTCCACCTTGACGCGGGTGACATCCTCCAGGTCGACGAGCGGGTTGCGGGTGTTGCCGTCCACCACGAGCGCGAGCTCCCCATCGCCCAGGTTCAAAGATGTCAGTGGTTGAATCAGCTTGGGATCAAAAAGGTGATCCGCCATCAGCAGTAAAAACGGTTGGTGCAAAACCTCCCGCGCCTTGAGTACCGAAAGTCCGTTTTCTTGGTCCCAATCGTCATTCACCAGCGGCGTGATCCGGATCGCAAGACGATCCGCCAGCCGTTCCAGGAAATTGCGCACCCGCTCGCCCTGATAGCCGATGACGACAAAAAACTCCTCCGCACCGGCCTCCATGGCAGCGCGGATGACGCGTTCGATCAGGGGGATGCCGAGGAGGGGAATGAGGGGCTTGCTGTCACCCCTCTGCTGTAATCGGCTGCCCTTGCCCGCCGCGATGATCAGACACTTCATGCACTTTCCCCAGTTTATTATTGATGAAGGCTTCTGTCATACGATGGGCCTCATCGTCAGTGAACTGCCGTAGCGGATGTTTGCAAAAATAGGCAGATGGCGCCTCCAGAACGCCACTCTGGCCCCGGTCCAAAGCCAGTTTGGCGCAGCGAATCATATCAATGGCCACACCGGCCGAGTTGGGCGAATCCTCCACCGACAGACGCAACTCGAGGTTCATCGGTACATCACCAAACATCGTGCCCTCCATGCGCAGGAAACAGACCTTATTATCGTTCTGCCAGGGCACGTAGTCGCTGGGACCGATATGAATGTTGTCGTCATCCATGCGGTGGCCGGTCACGGCCTGCACCGCCTCGGTCTTGGACTCCTTCTTGGAGGCCAGACGCGAATGGTTGAGCATGTTGAGAAAATCGGTGTTGCCACCGGTATTGAGTTGGTAGGTACGCTCCAGCTTGACACCCCGCTTGGCAAACAGGTCAGTCAGCATGCGATGGGTAATGGTCGCGCCTAACTGGGCCTTGATATCGTCACCGATGATGGGTAGACCGGCCGCTTCAAAACGGCGTGCCCACTGTCCTTCGGGATCGCTGGCGATGAAGACCGGGATATTGTTGACGAAGGCCAGACCGGCCTTCAAGGCACAACCCGCATAAAACCGGGTTGCCTCCTCGGAGCCGACCGGCAGGTAATTCAAGAGAATTTCAGCGCCGGAGTCCTTCAGTACTTTTATGATTTCTTCTTCGCTGGGTTCCGGCTCTTCGGCAAGGATAAAGGTGCGTTTTTCATCGTAGTTCTTCATGTGGTCGGAAAAACCGTCCAGAATCCTGCCCATCCGCACAATAACTCCGGATTCAGGAATATCGGAACAGAACACCGTGGTGCAGTTGGGTGCGGAAAAAATGGCCTCGTGGACATCAATGCCGACTTTGCGTTGGTCGATATCGAAGGCCGCGACGACTTCCATGTCACCGGGCCGGTATTCCCCGATTTGCCAATGCATCAGGCCGATGGCATCTTGCAGGCTCTTTCCCCGGTAATAGTGGATACCCTGTATCAGGGAACTGGCACAGTTTCCTATGCCGACAATAGCTATCTTGATCTTACTCACCTTTTGTAACCTCCTATCATTATTCATTCAATGACTGATATTTTCGGGGAAAACACTGTTTTCCTCTTTTTAATATGTCGTTCCACACGAGTTCGGCAATCATTCACCGGTTAGATCGCTTGTCCATCGGTCTTACGTGCCGACAGCAGTCCGACCCGATCCATCATCACTTCATTGCCGGGCTGCCGTCAGCGCCCAGTCTCTGACTTTTCATCCACGTGTCGATATCGTGTCGGTCAAAACGCCATTGGGGCGCGGCCTTGGATTCCGGGACATCACCATCCTGCGCCAATGGGTACAGTTTGCTGCGGCTGAGCTTCAAATACCCGGCCGATTCATCTAGGGTGGGCCACCTGTCGGCTGCCACCTATCAACTCTCCACAAAGAAAATATTAAGCAGACAAAATGAGCGCGGGTGACAACGAGTGCTAGCGGGTGCTAACAGATACTAATGGATATAAACCATATTATAAAGACCGGGACAGGATAACTCTTGGGTGGCAGCAGTCAAAACTAAGAATACTCCTGGCGCAAACCAGCCTGAATACAACCCTTTAGGATATAACCCTTAGCAAAAAGCAGGAGAACTTGGTTCTATCGGCCAGGCGACGGTTCAAAAACACTGTAAATCATTGATAAATAACATATTTATTGTGAATTAAATTCTGGATCACTTGGATATTGATCGGACAGCCAGACTAAGCCATTGATTATAAAGAAACACGAATTCCAGGAATAAAATAACAGCAATGAGCAAAAGAAAGCAAAAATATTTTTTAACCTGTTATTTTTAAAGGTAATTAGCGCGACTTAGAAGGAACAACGTGAGTTGCCCAGACCTGTAAGGGTGGGGTATCCGTAATGCGAGCAGAGCTTGTGGAACTAGATCAGTAAGTCCCTGATGGAGCTTGAAGAGATTTTAGGGGAAACTATGAGCAAGGAAGTGTCCGAATGGTTGATGTCAATTCCATTTTGGCCCTAATGAGGTCGGTTAGGAGGTCCATACCATTATTCGTGTACGTCGCAAGTCCAGGCGTGCATGGACCAGAGGGCCGACTGGTGCAATATGCGGGCTAATCAGGGAGGTTCGTCAGGAACAGTACCGCCAGCAATGCCAAAGCCAATATTAGAGAAATCGTTTGCCAGACCCTTACGGGATCTCGTTCTATGAGCGGCTTTTTCCCGGGGGGGAGGAGCTTACTACCGTGTGCCAGGCCATTCTCAAGCTCAAAAGCGAGCTCCATGGTATCACCGTAACGTTTATTGGCGTCAACTTCTGCGGCTTGGGCCAGGACCGCATCCAACCACGCCGGTAGATCGGGGCGATGCTGGACCAGGGGGGTGTATTTGCTAAAGCGGGGCCGGGAAAAGGCCTCGACTTCGCCATACGGATATTGGCCACCGCTGAATAGGCGGTACAAGGTCACGCCCAGGGCATAGACCTCGGAACGCTCGTCACCGACCCGACCGCGAAACAGCTCCGGCGCCATGAAACTCGGCGTACCCGGGGCGCCTTGATCCGCATCGTCATGAATGCCCGGTAGCCGGGCCACGCCCAGATCCAGCAGCTTTAGCCCCCCTTCTTTAAGCAGCATGACATTCTCCGGCTTGATGTCACGATGAATAATGCGCAGCCGGTTGAGGGCATATACCGCCTTGGCCAGACGGATACCGATATCGATACCTTCTTCCAGGCTGACCTTTTGGTCGTGTAGCAGCCGCTGCTCCAGGGTTTCTCCACTGTAGGCGGTTGCAACCGAATACAGGCGCGATTGCCGGCCTGGGGGTAATTCGATCATCTCCATGACCCAGGGGCTGTGTATTCGGGCGGCGATCCAGGCCTCACGGGCGAAGGCCTGACGGTGAGAAGCATCGTGGGTTACCCGTGGATGGGGAAACTTAAGCACTACCTCGCAGGACTCAACACTGTCCCAGGCATAGAACAGGCGGCTGTAGCGGCCGTTGAAAAGCACGGCCTCAAGCTGGAAGTCGTCTACCGTGTCGCCGGCCCTGGGTAATTCCAGGATCGGTAACTCCCCAAGGGCTGCCTCCAGGGTCGATTGATCCGGTGGCGGCAGGCCGATCACGTCCTGCACCAGTGCGGTGGCATTGTCATGACTGCCCGCATCCAGGGCGCTGTCTACGATGCGTCGCGCCCCTTCCTCAGGTGAACCGCGCTCATCCAGGATTGCCTGGATTTGCTTGTCTGTCAGGGTGCCATGAACACCATCGCTGCAAAGTAAAAAACGGTCATGTTGTTTCAAACTGTACTGCGCACAATCGGCGCGTACACTGTCTTCCAATCCCACGGCCCGAAGCAGAACATGGTGCATGTCGGGATGATCGTGCACATGGTCACTAGTCAGCCGTTGTAACTTTCGTTTACGCAGACGATAGATACGGCTGTCACCGATATGAATAACATGTGCCTGGCGGCCGTGAAGAATCAAGGCGCTGAAGGTGGTGGCCATGTTCTTGAGCTTGGGGTCCTGGCGCGCCTGGGCGTAGACCCAGCGGTTCATAGCGGAAAGTGCCTGAGCGGCGGCGCGCTCCACGCCCAGGGTCTCCGGCATATTGTAATAGGCATCGAAAAAACCGCGTATAGTAGTCTCTGCCGCTTGACGCCCGCCGGCGGCGCTCCCCATACCGTCGGCGATCGCCACCACCATCCCCCGCAGGGCGCATTGATGGGAGTTGCCGGTGAAAGCGGCGACAAAATCCTCGTTGGTTTTGCGTTTCCCTTTTTCGCTGACGAACCCGAATTTGATTTGTAGTTGTTCCAGCATCGGTTTGGTTTTGAGGTTGTATTTAATACCTAGCGCCAGGCCTGTTATTATATTCACGGGCTGGATCAACCCGAGTATGTACCGTATGGGAATATTTCTGCAAGCAGTTAAACTGGCAGAGCCGATGATCCCGCTGGGAGCGAGGATAGTACGGGAGGGTTCCGCTTACTATTTGTTGTTATTCTGTTATCTTTGTACATGTGGACTGAATATTAATTGGCTTGGGGCTTATTACCAAGGCTGAAGTTCGGTAATTTGGGTTGCCATGGCTGGCCGTTTATCTTGATGCTTCCCGATTCAACACGGATGTTCATTATGAAACGATTGTTTTCATGGCTCAGCATTTTGGTGAAGGGGTGTCTGTCGAGATACAGCGGCAGGGCCTGTTGTATGATTTTATTAACCGATTCCGGCGTTAATTTTTCTGTTTCTTTCTGCGTTAGTTTCCCCTTTTTGCTGTATGCCTCCAGGTCAGCACGGATGTAGGGTTCCAACAGGGGCTGGATAATACCGGGAGGAAAGGCAACATTGACCTGACCGTTGACCGCGGCCAACAGTTGCATCGGGTTTTTGCCCAGTTCCTTGTCTTTACCGTCCAGCACCAGTTTTCCGCTACTAATGATGTTTCCATTGCTGGTTTTGAAATTAAAATTGGTGATCTCCAGCTCCGGCGCCTGTTTTGCCAGCATGGCCAGTAAATCCATAAAATTACCAATTTTTTTGATTGTGGTTTGCTGCTGGTTGAGATTCGTTTTACCAAGTTTGTTATTCTGTTTTTCATAAGCGGTTAACGATGCGGCATCAAGACGTCGCAGAATAATGTCCATCTGACCCGGCCCCAGCGTGTTGCCGGCCACGTTCAAGGTATCGAGCTTGTATCGTACTGTATAGTTAATAAAATTTTCCCGTTCCGAGGCCTTGGATTCAAATCGCATTTTTTTGATACTCAGGAATGGTTTGATGTCTACTTGAGCAATGGAGAGATGATAGTCGCCAAGCGGGTAGTGGTTTCTTCCGAGACTGGTTTCGGAATGGTACACGACTCCGGAAACAGTGATATTGGCCCCGGTTTTGGTAGTGATGTCCAGCCTGGGTATATTCAGATCTGATTTAAATGTCTTGAGCTCTTTATTAAAGGCTATCTGACCGGTGATGCCTGGCCAGCGCAGTGTCATGTTGTCGAGTTTCCTGGTGGTTGCCGGCAGATCCAGCTTGACAGTACCGCTGCCCAATATGTCCACACGGGTAGTGAGCGGTAGCGAAAGCTGCACCGGCTTTTTGTTAGCCGTGCCGATGATTTGTATATCGCTATATATCTTTGTGCTCAACGGATTAAGGATATCGCCAAATTTGCCTTGCAGGATATCGTTGATAATAATAGGCCCATGATGAATATAGCTGGAGACATTTATTTTGGTCGTTGTGTTTGCCATAGACAGCGTGGTCATGGCCCTGGAAGAAAAGAATCCCTTGTTGTAATCATTCTTGCCAATGGTTAGCCCGTTATTTTGTGCCAACTGGGTGATGAGCCCCTGGTATAGCTTCTCAGTTTCCTGGCCGAGATAAAATGTACCCCCGGTGATAGCGCTTGCCACCAGAATAATGAAGAGCAGCAGGATTATTAACAGCCTTTTCAAAGTCTACTCCCGATCATTATCCAGAGCCTCATGGGTCCCATCGCAATATGGCGGATTGCTGGTCCTTTTGCAGCCACACAGGGACACCGTGGTTTTCTCGGTAAGTACCAACTCGACCGGGGTGAAGTCCGTGCCTTCATGAGAGCCATCGCAGAAGGGCTGGTTCCTGGAACGCCCGCAGGAACACCACCAGTAGTTCCCCGCCTCCAATGAAATTGTATAGGGCTGTTTTTTTGGCATTTCAGGTTGGTTCATGGTAACCGCAGCTCCTTCTAGTTTTTTGTTGTTAGTGACGTTAGCATAAAGTTTGGCAGGGCCAAAGCAGCGGCATGGACCTTTTCATTGTAGTACTTTGTTTCAATAACAGTACTATCAGAGGCCAGTTTTCTGAAACTGTGGATATTTTTTTCTTTACAGGCCATGGTAACGGACCACCAGCCCGAAGGATAACTGCACTGGGGGAATTGAAGAGTGGCGATCTCGGTAAAACCAGCGGTATGCATGGCTTCCTGCATGGACTTTATAATGGGCATATGAAACAAAGGAGATTCACTTTGTGCAATCAGTACACCATTTGCAGACAAGCATCGATTACAGTCGCGATAGAAGGACTCAGAAAACAAACCCAATGCCGGGCCTATCGGATCAGTAGAATCGATGATGATGATATCATATGCTCCATCCTCCGATTCTTTTAGCCACTGTAAGGCATCTGTAAAATAAAATTCAGCGCGTGGGTCATTGTTTGATTCACAAAGGGAAGGGAAGAATTGCTCCGCTACCCTGGTAACGCGTTCATCAATCTCGACCTGGTGTGCCGTTTTGACCTCACTATGTTTCAACACCTCTCTTAAGGAGCCGCAATCCCCGCCACCCACGATCAGGATCTTCTCGGGTGCCGGGTGGGTCAATAATGCCGGGTGGGTCATCATTTCATGGTAGATAAAATTATCCAGATCGGTCAGCATGATCAAACCATCAATGGCCATGAGTCGACCGAAATGCCCGGTTTCATAAACCTCAATACGTTGATAGGGGCTCTGTTCGTCATGAAGTTTTTCTTTTATAGATAGAGAGAAGGACGAGCCATAATCGGGTTCCTCTTCTGTAAACCAGCGCTTGTTGTTTTCCGACATGCAATAACTCCAGCCTCGATTGACAGCCCTTTTTAGCTGATTCCCGATTTCATTCCAACCCTGAATAACGCATAATTCTGTCCGCAGGAGGGTTGACCGGATTTATGAGCCAATGGGATGCTGAAAAGGCACGACAATACTATAGTGTTTCCCATTGGGGAGATGGATACTTTGATATTGACACCACTGGCCACCTGGTGGTCTACCCCAAAGGACCGGCCAATTCGGAGGCCATTCCACTAGCGGAAATCGTGGAACAGGCCAGCAGCAGCGGGCTATCATTACCTCTACTGCTGCATTTTACCGATATTCTGCATCATCGGGTTGCCATACTCAGCGACGCCTTTCATCAGGCGATGCAACAAGTCCGTTATCAGGGGGAATACACCGTTGTCTATCCTGTTAAGGTAAATCAGCAGCGCAGTGTCGTCGAGGCCATTGCCTCAGCCGGGCACCGTGTCGGGCTGGAGGCAGGCAGCAAGCCCGAGTTACTGGCCGTGATGGCCACTGCCAATCCGGACAATGGCATGATTGTTTGCAACGGCTATAAGGACATGGAGTTTATTCGTCTGGCCATGACCGGTCGCCGCATGGGTTTCCGTATTTTTATAGTTGTTGAAAAGCTTTCTGAATTACAAAAGATTATTGATGTTTCAAGGAGTATGGCGGTGCAACCATTGATTGGTGTGCGCATACGCCTGGCATCAAGTGGCGCCGGTAAATGGCAGAATACCGGAGGCACCAAGGCCAAATTTGGCTTGTCCACATCACAATTACTGCAGCTTGTGCAGCATCTTGAGTCCGAGGGATTATTGGGTAGCCTGGCCATGCTGCATTTCCATATGGGTTCGCAGATTGCCAATATTGATGATATCGAACACGGTGTCGAGGAGTGCGGGCGTTATTATGCCAGCCTGTGCCGGATGGGGGTCCGCATCAAGTATGTCAATATTGGTGGCGGGCTTGGAGTGGACTATGATGGCACCCGATCGAAAAACTTTTTCTCTATGAATTACGGTATTGAGCAATACGCCCGTACCATTGTGAATACACTATCGGATATTTGCAGCCAGAACGATTTACCCTATCCCGATATTATCAGTGAGTCCGGCCGTGCGTTAACCGCCCATCATGCGGTTCTCGTGACCAATGTTACCGATATAGAGAAGACGGCCAAGGAAAACCAGGTTCCGGAACAACAGGAAAACGATCCGGAATTTATCCAGCAACTTTTTCAATTGCTCGACGCACTATCTGCTGAAAATGCCTCGTCGATATATATGGATGCTGGTGCACATCTCAATAGAATGTACCAACGATTCAACCAGGGCCAGATTGATTTATGGTTACGCGCGCGTGCTGAGGCTATTTTTGTCATAATTTGTTTGCGTGTGCAAAGATTGCTGCGGGCCAGCAATAACGATAATCACAAATTACTGAATGAACTGGATACAAAACTCGCGGACAAGTTTTTTTGTAATTATTCGATATTTCAGTCGATCCCGGATGTCTGGGCGCTGGAGCAGATATTCCCGATCTTGCCGCTCAATCGTCTTCATGAAGAACCGGTGAGGCGGGTGATTATTGAAGATATTACCTGCGATTCCGATGGCCGTATTGATTATTATGTTGATAATAGTGATGTTGCTCCCACCTTGATGTTGCATGAGCTGGAGAATGGTGAACCATATTTGCTCGGCATCTTTCTCGTCGGTGCCTATCAGGAAATACTGGGGGATATGCACAATTTGTTCGGAGACGAGAACTCAGTACATATCAAGCTGGGCGAACAGGGGTACACCCTGGTCGAGGAAAGACCCGGGAATACGGTGGCATCCGTGCTGAGTTATGTACATTTTGATCCTGAAGATCTTAGAAGGAGTTATCAGGAAAAAATTGCCAACATGAGTCATCTGGATGCGCAGCAAAAGCAAGACAGCCTTGCTATACTGGAGCAGGGTTTAAAAGCCTATACTTACTTGCAAAACCACTAACATACATATGAGATATTGGGCGAGACTATGAATACAGATAACACTAATGCGCCACAAGCAAACGTAAAGCCCCCATACTCCGCTGGAGCAAAACGGACATCGACCACCGTATTTGCCATTGTTGTCCTGGTGTTAGGCAGTATCGGTTTTTTGTTGTCCACGCTGAATTTTGTACTGGTAATGGTTGGTCCCCAGGCCCTTGCCAACTCCAAGATTCCGGGCGGCGCCATGATGATTGATGCGATTCTGCAACTGGCTTGCAAAATCGGCTTGCTCAGTATTGGTATTATGATGATAAAAAGAAATATCCTGGCGATACGGGTAGCTATTGTGACCTTTTTGATCTCATTGGTAAGTACGGCCTACACTTTATTGGTTATCGCCCCTTATACCGTAGAGTCTCTGGGTAAAGGACAGCCGACCATGGTGTATGTCGGTATGGGGTTTATGTCAATTCTGGCGGCGGGGCTTTATATTGGTATCATTATTTATCTGAATGCAGCGAGCACCAGAGCTGAATTTGCCAACAGTACGCCTGGTTATCGGTTTTAGGGTTATCGCCCCTAGATCGGGGGATTCTGGTGTTTGACTTCGGCAACCGCAGCGTTGAGGTTTTGGGTAGTGAAAATCAGGCTGATGATATTCAGTAAGGCCTTCTTGTTTACCGGCTTGGTAAGGAAGCCCTTGGCTCCCAGTTTGGTGCCCCATACTTTGTCTGAAGGCTGATTGGTACCACTGACGATGACGACCGGGATATCCGAGGTCATCGGTTCCCTGGTCAGGACTCTCGTGGCCTCAAAGCCATTCATGCCCGGCATGACAATATCCATGAGAATGAGGTCCGGGGTTTTTTTCTTGGCGATATCGATGGCCGATAATGCATCTCTGGCCACCAGGATGGTATAACCACTTTCTTCCAGAATTTTTTTCAGGATCAGAATCGCCGTTGGAGAATCGTCAACCACGAGGATGCATTTGCTGACACCATCCAGGTTATAGTCACCGTCCTGATCCTTGCCCCAGAGACGGGAGAAGACCCTGTTTAGTCCAAATTGACGCATAGTCCCTTCTCTCCTTGCGTGTAGCCTTAGGTTGTGCGTAGGGCTTAATTTAACACATTGAATTGCGGGAATTAAGTGTTCATATGGATGAGTATCTCGTTCAGGAGTTATGGCTTGATATCAATTTTGATGCGCTGCGCCTGAAAGCCCATTTTCTGCAGTTTCCGGTTGCTGTGGTCCAGTTCTCCAAGGCTGCTATAGGGGCCAAGCCGGACCCGGTGGAAAGTCCCCTTTTTCGGGATAGAGACTTTCTGGATATGGGCAACAAATCCTGACAAGGCCAGTTTTGCCTTCAAACGATCGGCATCCTCGTATTTCGCCAAGGCAGCGACTTGCAAGGCATAACGCACCTTGCTGGTGACGGTTTTATCTTCACGGTAATGCGCCGGAAGCAAGGATTCGTTCTTGGTCAGGATTTCATAGAACTGGAATTTTGTTTTCTGAATTTTTTTGTTGACGACTTTTTTGACTGTTTTGGTTTGCGCGTCATGTTTTTTGAGCGTTTTTCTTATTAGCTTACTGATGCCGCTTTGCGGATTGCTGGACTTTTTCATGGTGTACTGGATGACCCAGGTCAACAAGATACCAATAGCCAGACCCAGGACCAGTAATGCCCAGTTCGGTAGCTTTTTTCTTCCTTTGGTACTGCTCCGTTTTCCGGTTTTGCGCCTGGCACCCATGATTTACATTTCCTCGGGGGCGGATACTCCGAGGTACCGCAAACCATTGGCGATAACAACCCGGGTTGCCAGGATCAAACTCAGTCTTGCATTGCGCAAATTATCATCCTCAACCAGAAAGGTATGGGCATTGTAATAGGTATGGAAGTCATTGGCGAGATCACGCAGGTATTGTGCCAACATGTGCGGCTCGAAATTGATGGCCGCACTCTCAATGACCTCGGGAAAACGCGATAGTCGATTCATCAGATCCAGTTCATGATCGTTAGTCAGCCTGTCCAGCGGTATTGACGGTTGCGATGCATCATAGGACCAGCCCTTTTGTTTTAATTGCTCAAACACCCGGCAAATCCGGGCGTGGGCGTACTGTATATAGTACACCGGGTTGTCATTACTTTGCGATTTGGCCAGATCAAGATCAAAATCCATGTGCTGCTCGGATTTGCGCATGATATAGAAGAAACGGGCGGCATCGTTACCGACCTCCTGGCGCAATTCGCGCAGGGTCACGAATTCACCGCTGCGGGTAGACATTTGTACTTTCTCACCACCGCGGTAAAGGATGGCAAACTGTACCAGCAAGACCGCGAGTTTATCGCTGGGTTGGCCCATGGCCTCAATCACCGCCTTGATGCGTGGTACATAGCCATGATGATCGGCGCCCCAGATATCAATGATCTGATCGTAGCCACGATCCAGTTTGTCCAGGTGGTAGGCAATGTCTGAGGCAAAGTAGGTGGCCTGGCTATTCTCACGAATAACAACCCGGTCCTTCTCGTCACCAAATGTGCTGGACTTGAACCAGAGAGCGCCATTCTCTTTATATAAATAGCCGTTTTTTTGCAGCTGATCGATGGCTTTGTTAATTTTATCACTCTCAATCAGAGATCGTTCCGAGAACCAGGTATCGTATCGCACACCGAACTGCGACAAGTCCTTGTTGATGTCCTGCAGGATGGTCTCAAGACCGGCATCGTGTACAGTACGATAATCCTTGTCCGATAGTATTTTTTTGGCATTGTAGATGAGGCCGTCGATGTGGGCCTCCTTGTCACCGTTTTCCTGACCGGCATCGGCGCTGATCTCCAAAAAGACCTCGGCGGCATCGGCACGGAAATGATCACCATTTTCCCGGTGCAGCGTCGCGGCGATATCATAAACATAGGCCCCCTGGTATCCGTTGCTGGGAAAGACAAGCTTTTCACCGCAGAGCTCCAGGTAACGCAACCAGACGCTGACAGCAAGGATATCCATCTGCCGCCCGGCATCGTTAACATAGTACTCACGGTGTACTTTGTACCCGGTTTGCTCCAGCAGGTTGGCCAGGGTGGCGCCATAGGCGGCCCCACGACCATGACCGACATGGAGTGGTCCGGTGGGGTTGGCAGAGACAAATTCAATATGAACCGTCTTTCCGCTGCCGTGATTGCCCTGGCCGTATTGTTGTTGTAATTTCAGAACCTGTTGCACGGTATTGTGCAGGGTCGACGTGGCCATGAAAAAATTAATAAAGCCCGGGCCGGCTATTTCAACCTTGTCCACCAGATCAGACGCAGGCAGGGCATTGACAATTTTCTGTGCCAGATCCCGTGGTTTGCATTTCGCAATTTTGGTCAGGGTCAATGCAAGATTGCAGGCAAAGTCGCCATGCTCTCTTTGTTTCGTGCGTTCCAGCATGATTTCGACCGTACCAACATTGGTGAGCGTGCCATCGTTTATTAACGCATCGATTGCCTGTTTCAGTAATTCTGTGAGATGTGTTTTCAAGTCCTGTCCTGTTGCCAAGCTGTACCAGCTGTAAGGGGCGGGATTCTACCGGGCGCGGGGCGATTCGAGAAGGGCCGGTGCTATTTGCAGCGGTCCAGATAATAATGACTGACCGGATCCTGTTGTTCCTTCACCAGCTTTTTGAATATTTTCTTTGCTTGTGCCATTTTATCGTTTCGAAAAAGCCGATAGGCTTCGTTAAAATCCGGTAGCCAGTCCAGGGTCTCGTAAAGGTCTTCGACCAGGATTTCATAGAGTTTTACCTCCGCCTTGCGACCGCGCACCTGGGCGACATCAATTTCACGCACATGTCGCAACCCGTCTTTGGCATATTGATAGGTAAATTCGGAAATAAGTATACGGCTGCCATAGGTCTTGTTGAGGTGTTCAATGCGTGATGCCAGGTTAACAGCATCACCAATAACGGTGTAATTGAATTTTTTCAGATCTTTGGAATTTGATCCCATATTGCCAACAATCATGGGTCCGGTATTGATACCAATACCGATCTCCATGACCGGGAGTTGCTGGTTCCGCCATTCGAGTTGCAGTTGTTTGAGCTCAACGAGCATGTCGATCGCGGTTTGGCAGGCCAGGCTGGCATGATCCGGTCGTGGTACCGGTGCACCATAGACCGCCATGATGGCGTCACCAATGTATTTATCGAGCATACCGTTGTATTTGAATACGACGTCGGTCATTTTTGTAAGGTAGTAGTTCAGCAGGGCAACCAGTTCCTCGGGGCCGAGCTTCTCCGACATGGCGGTAAAGCCACGTATGTCCGAGAACAGCACGGTCAGTTCACGCTTTTCACCACCGAGCTTCAGGTCTTCTATATTGTTTGCAACCTGTTCAACAATGGTAGCCGGCACATAATATTTAAACGCGGATTTTATACGGCGTTTTTCCATTTCCGTAACAAAATATTTAAAAACCGTGGCGTTAATAAAAAGCAGCAGTATAAGGATGACGGGGTACACCAGGTTAAACCACAGGTTGTAATGGTTGAAAGTATAAAACGACATCGTGATGTGGGTTGCCAGGAGCAGTATCGTAATAGCAATGCTCAGGCCCAGACCGAATTTTGGTAATAACCATGACAAGACCACACCAAAGAACAGAATCAGAGACAGATCTATCAGGATGACCCAGGCGGGTTTGTAGATGTAGTTTCCAGTAATCAGATTATCAATGATGTTGGCTCTGATTTCGACCCCGGGGTATACGGCACTATAAGGGGTTACCCGGACATCGCCGATCCCTTTGGCGGTAGTGCCTATCAGTACGATTTTGTTTAGTAGTGCATTTTTTTTGATACGGTTGTTCAGGATATCGCTAACCGAGTAGGTCGGCACTGTTTTTTCAGGTCCATTGTAATTAATCAACATATTGCCAAGTTCATCGGTCTGGATGAAACGCTTGCCGATTTGTATGCCCTCTATACTGTTGGCAGTGATATGCAGGGTCAGATTATTGGCCTTGGTGTACGCGCGAACGACCTGGATATCGGCAGACGGGATAAACCAGTTTTTGTAGGACAGCACCAGTGGTGTTCGTCGCACTTTTCCATCCGCATCAGGGTAGATTGCGATATGCCCGGTATAGCGTGCGGCGTCTTCCAGCATCGGCAGATTGACCAGCATAGAGTATGCCGTTCGTGTAGTAGCCCGTTGCTCACCGGGATTGTGGAGACGATATCGAATTGCCTTATAGGCATGTTTTTTGATGCTTCTGTTTACTTTCTCATGATCCAGTCCGGAAAAGAAGCGGGTTTCATTGCGTTGCAAGGCCGGCATGCTGAGGATGGCCTTGTTGCTCTTTTTGAATGCCTTCGCCAGGGCATTGTCACCCGATAACGCGATTTCATTTTTTGCCATCCTGAGATATTTCAGGGAAATGGTGGTCTCTGGTTCAGCAAATACTATATCCAATGCAATGGTGCTGGCGCCAAGCCGATCGAGTTTATTGACTAATCGAGCAATGGTATAGCGACTCCATGGCCAGCGGCCCAGTTCTTTCAGGCTTTTCTCGTCAATAGCGGCGATAACTACTTTATCGACTTTCCGTAGCTTGGGCTTGGCCTTGATGCGCATGTCATAGGTTCTGAGCTCCAGTACCTCGAGCAAATCCACCCCGGTGTAGCAAAAAACAAGCATGAACGCAGTCAGCATCAAACCAATAGACTTGATGGAGGGTTTGATGAAAGACAGTTTTTTCAAGCGGTCTGACATAGGCTGCTTTGATGATGTTTGTTCTGCTTAGGGTATGGTATGAATCTGTACCATAACAAAAATTTACTTTTTGTTTCTTTAAAGCTTAGCCGGATTGAGCATTTTTTTAAATTTTGTGAGGTTGGCTCTTGGCATCGGCTTGTTGTGTATTGGACAAATTGGAGGACACTTGAATAAAACATCGGATAAAGCCCAGATTTCTATTTTAGTCTCATCGTTCTGGAAGCTATATATAGGAATCTCCTGAACCTTGCCCGAGCCAAAATTTACCACCTTCTCCTTTACTGTATAAGGGATAGAATGCCTGTCGAGGAAGGGATTTATCTGTTCCGGTGGGTCGGCATTAATATGAATCTGTATCGGGCTGAAGGGCGTTACATTGCCACTGAGGGCATCACCACAGAGCCGCGGGCTAAATTTGCTCAGTAGCTGCATAAAGTCCTGCGCCAGTTGTTGCAGAACTATTCGCCGTTGTTTGATGGCAGAGGCGTGATAAATATTGAGGTGCGTGATTAAGGCAGACTCAATATCTTTATTTTTGGGCAGTAACCCGCGGTAACCCAGGCGATGCGCTGCCTTGTTTTTCGCTTTCTGGTAATCCAGTAATCCTTCGTCGGCAATAATGCGGGCAGTTTCGCACACTATCTCCTGGCGCTGTGCCGCCTCTCGATTACTATGGTGAAACCAGGGGCGTTGCCTGCGCCTCTGGCCTGGTTTGTGTTTCGATCTCATGCGATGACAATAGCATCAAAAGATATCTGTTGCCTTTTTTGGTTGTTTGTCGGTTTTTTTCTTGACGTTTTCTGTATCGCCATCAGTACCATCGGTTTTGTCACCGGCTTTGTTGATGTCAGGTGTTGCTGCGCTGTCACCCATTTCCGGCTCGGTACCACGGATAAAAAATTCATTAATAGCATTTGGGTCATCTTCAGTGGTACGTTTACCGGTATCCTTGTTGATCCAGGCCTGGGACACGGAGCCCGGACGTCCCAGAGATTTGACCGGCAGGTCTTTTTTAATAGCTTCAATATAGGCCATCCATATGGGTAGTGCCGCCCTGGAACCGACCTCTCCACGACCCAGGGGTTTGGGATCATCAAATCCAACCCAGACGGTGGTCGCCTGCACACTATTGAAGCCGGAGAACCAGGCATCACGGTAGTCGTTCGTGGTACCGGTCTTGCCAGCCATATCGGGACGCTTTAACGCACTTGCTTTATAAGCCGTGCCAGAGCGGATGACGTCTTTCATAATACTGGTGATAATGAAGGCATTGGCCACAGTGATAACGCGTGGGGCATATCGTGGTCCTTCGTCGAGTTTTTCCTCTTTTTTGGCCTTGGCTTGCTCCGTTTTTACATCCGGTTTCTTCTCTTCTTCCGTGGGCTTGGCTGTCTTGTCTTTATTCGTATCACTTTTTTCTTTTCCTTTTTCCTGTAGTGCTCTTTCTTGTTCTAATATTGCCTTGTTGATGACATAGGCACCAGGACATGTGCGACAGACAATCCTTGGATTGGCTTTCTCAAGGATATTATTGTCTGCATCTTCAACACGCAATATCAGATAGGGGTCTATACGATAGCCGCCATTGGCAAAAACGCTGAAGCCACGAACAATTTCCTTTGGCGTTAATGAGGCGCTACCCAGTGCCAGTGTCAGATTTCTTGGTAATGTATTGATATCGAAACCAAAACGTTGCAGGTATATGATCGCATAACCGATTCCAAGGCCACGGAGCAAGCGAACAGACACCAGGTTCATGGATAACTTCAGTGCCTTGCGCAAGCGGGTAGGGCCAGGCCATTTTCGATTGGCATTGGCCGGCCGCCACTCAAAGTCTTCTCCCTGGATGACTACCGGTGCTCCACTGACCATACTGGCCGCGGTGTATCCTTTTTCCATGGCCGCTGAATAAATAAATGGTTTGATGTTAGAACCAGGCTGGCGATGGGCCTGCATGGCATGATTAAACTTGTTCTCGTAGTAATCAAAACCGCCAACCAGGGCCAGTACGGCGCCATCATCGGGGCGTAGCGTGATCAATGCACCCGTTACCTTGGGCACCTGTGCCAGATGCCATTTGCCTTCACCTTTGGATTCGACATAGATAACAAATCCGCGCCTGAGTACCTGGGACGCCCTTCTGGGTTCTCTGCCCACAGCATTCTCATTAATATACTTCCTGGCCCAGGACATGCCTTCCCAGGGGATTTCTCCACTATCTCCATCCAGGGTGTAAATGGTTGCCGACTTGTCTTTGACCTCAAGTACGATGGCGGGAACCAGATTACCGACCGCAAAGTAGCCGCGCAAGGCCTCTTCAATTTGCTCCGCCTCGGTTGTTTTCTTCAGGCGGATTTTGGCAACCGGGCCGCGAAAACCATGACGGCGGGAATACTCCAGTAACCCCTTATGCAGGGCGGCCGTAGCGGCCTTCTGGTATTGACCATTGATGGTGGTGTAGACATGGAAACCGCCACCATACGCTTTTTTGTCCGAATACTTGTTAATAATGTAGCGCCTTGTCATTTCGGCAACATAAGGGGCATCAATATCATACTTCACCGTATGTTTGCGGGCCGTGACCGGGGCTTCGTTTGCCGAGGCCAGGGTTTCGTCATCAATGAACTTCAGTTCGTGCATACGACGTAGTACATATGACCTCCGATCTTTTGCTCCTTCGGGATTGGAAATCGGGTTCAGTTTTGATGGTGCCTTGGGAAGACCGGCCAGCATGGCAAATTGAGGCAAGGTCAATTCCGATAGCGGCTTCCCATAGTACACCTGGGAAGCCGCTGCAAAGCCATAGGAACGGTGGCCAAGGAATATCTTGTTCAGATACAGCTCCAGAATCTGGTCTTTGGTCAGTTCGCGTTCAATTTTGAAAGATAGCAGGATCTCCCTGAATTTCCGGGTATAAGTGCGTTCCGGGCTGAGAAAGAAGTTTCGTGCTACCTGCATGGTGATGGTGCTGGCTCCCTGACCCCGTTTTCCTGATCTAAAATTACTAAGAGCGGCTCGCGCCAGGCCCAGGAAGTCGACACCATGGTGGCTGTAAAAACCATCGTCTTCGGCCGCCAGGATGGCATTGATCAAGTGCTTGGGGACGCCATCGGTTTTAACCGGAATGCGTTTTTCATCGCCGAATTCGGCGATCAGTGTGCCGTCAGCGGTATAAACCCGCATCGGGACTTTGAGGCGGGGATCGACAATTTTGTCAATGGCCGGCAGAGTTGGCAGCAAAATAACGGAGATAATGGCCACAATGATGACACCTGTAACAAATAGGCCAGCGACCCCTAAGAGCAGGATTTGCCACAGTTTTTTGGGTAAAAATTCACGGAAAGGGATATTTAACTTGTTCACGGTAATTTTATTTCCATTTAATAATTATGGTTATTTCCCTTCTCGGGACGGCCGATTATAAGGTGATTGACATGGCCACTTGAAGGGATTTGTCATTTATTACTGACTTGGACTATATTTGGGACTATCATTTAATGCATAATTACATCTTTCTTACGTAACTACTGGAATAGACAGGAAAAATAGTGGCTGGGCTTGAGAGCATTTTTTCCAAAAAGCGCCCCCCTTTGGTGGGTGTTGATATCAGCGCGTCTGCCGTTAAGGTTCTGGAGCTGAGCAAAAGTGGCGAGCACTACCGTGTGGAGCGTTACTCGGTGGAACCCTTGCCACAGAACAGTATTGTTGAGCATGCCATTACCGAGGTTGAGCAAGTGGCCTCTGCCGTAAAGCGTGCCGTCAGTCGTTCCGGTACCAAGGTGAAGCATGTTGCTGTCGCTGTGTTTGCCGCGCATGTGATTAGTAAAGTGATTCGTATGGCTACTGAACTCAGTGATAAGGAAATGCAAACCCATATAGAGATGGCAGCTGATCATTATATCCCATATCCCCTGGATGAAGTAAATCTTGATTTCCAGGTGTTGTCCCCAGCGGAAGATAATCCGGAAGAAAACAATGTCTTAATGGCCGCATCACGTAAAGAAGTTGTGGAAGACTATATATCTGTTATTGATGGGGCGGGGTTGACACCGAGCGTTATTGATATCGAAACCTACGCTATGGAAAATGCCTACTTGCTGATTGCCGAGCATATGCCAGGTGGCGGTCTGGAAAAGACAGTAGCTATTTTTGATGTCGGTGCTATCTCTACCAATATTAATGTGATGCACAATAACCATTCTGTTTATACAAAGGATCATACATTTGGTGGCCGACAATTAACCGAAGAGATTCAGCGTCGATATGGTTTATCTTATGAAGAGGCCGGCCTTGCAAAAAAACAGGGTGGCTTGCCGGACAATTACCAGACTGATGTATTGCGGCCTTTTATGGAAGCGCTGTGCCAGGAAGTGATGCGGGCCCTGCAATTCTTTTATTCGGCCAGTCAGTTTAGTTCCGTAGATCAGATACTGCTGGCTGGCGGCTGTGCCCAAATTCCCGGTATTGATGAATTGGTAGCGGCACGCATCGGTATTCCAACCATGGTTGCCAATCCATTCTCCAGTATGTCTTTGGCGTCTCGTGTAAAACCACAATTGTTACACAATGATGCACCATCGCTGATGATAACTTGTGGTTTGGCGATGCGGAGTTTTGATACATGACTCGATTAAACCTGATGCCATGGCGCGAAATACGCCAGAAGGAGTTGGATCGTCAGGTGCTGACCGCGGCAGTAGGTGCCTGGGTGGTTATGGCGGCTATTGTTGGTTTGGCTTATATCCACGTCAGTGCGCTGATTGATAATCAGGTTCGGCGGAATGATTACATGAAGACCGAAATTAATAAGCTGAATGAACAAATTGCAGAGATTGGCAGGCTGAAACAAAAGAAAGCTGGGCTGATAGCAAGGATGAAAGTGATTTTCCAACTTCAGGCCGATCGTTCACAAATTGTGCATATGTTTGATGAGCTGGTACGAAAACTACCAGAAGGCGTGTATATAACAACTTTACGTCAGAAGGGTGGAGGTTTACGTCTTGTGGGATATGCACAATCAAATGCGCGCGTATCGGCATTTATGCGGAGTCTGGAAAAATCGGATTGGTTCCAACTACC
>CAJVXG010000006.1 GCA_913009215.1 uncultured Gammaproteobacteria bacterium
CACCGGCCCGAAGGCAATGTAGCCTATGTCCATTCCGAGCGTTTTGTCTCTGATATGGTCAAAGCCTTACAACACAATGCCATCAACGAATTTAAGAAATTCTACCGTTCCCTGGATGCGCTGTTGATAGATGATATCCAGTTTTTTGTTGGCAAAGAACGCTCCCAGGAAGAATTTTTCCATACTTTTAACGCCTTGCTGGAGGGTCAACGCCAGATCATTATCACTTCCGACCGTTTCCCAAAGGAGTTTGAGGGTATTGAAGAACGCCTGCTTTCCCGCTTCGGCTCTGGTTTGGTGGTTTCCATCGAGCCACCAGAATTGGAAACCCGTGTTGCCATTTTGATGAAAAAAGCACGTAGTGAAAACATTAATTTACCGGAAGATGTGGCCTTCTTTATTGCCAAGCGGGTACGCTCCAATGTCCGGGAGCTGGAGGGCGCCTTCCGGCGTGTCGTGGCTACTTCTCATTTTACTGGACACGACATTGATGTTGATCTAGCCAACGAAAGCCTGAAAGACCTGTTGGCCTTTCAGGATCGTCTTGTCACCATCAATAATATCCAGAAAACCGTTGCTGAATACTTCAAAATACGTTTATCCGACCTGCATTCACGCAGTCGTTCTCGACAGGTGGCAAGACCCCGACAATTTGCTATGGCGCTGTCTAAAGAACTAACTAATCATAGTTTGCCTGAAATTGGTGAGGCCTTTGGCGGACGCGACCATACCACAGTGCTACACGCCTGTCGTAAGATCAAAGAATTGGTTAATTCCAACAACCGCACCAGGGAAGACTACGACAATCTGATGCGTCTGCTGACCTGCTAGCAATCTGTGGATAATATGTTTGTTGCTGTTGATATCGAAACAATATCTGTTAAAAACATTTTTTTCCACAGATAAACGAGCACCGATAACAAAATAACCACAAATTTACTAACAGGTCTTTGAAACAAAAACAGCGTTCGTTCATAATACGGATCAAACTTATCCACATTACAGACGTGAATTAATAACTACAACAATATAGAATTTTAAAAAATTATATTTAATAAATATGCACTTTACTACACAACGAGAGGTCTTATTAAAACCCATCAGTTTTGTCGCTGGCATAGTTGAACGCCGCCAGACCTTACCTATTTTGGCCAACGTATTAATCGAGTTGGATGCAAACAAATTAACTTTAACGGGAACTGACCTGGAAGTTGAAGTGGTTACCGGAACAAAGGTTAGTGGTAAGAAAAATGGTAAAATCACCGTACCGGCAAGAAAACTGCTTGATATCTGCAAGACATTGCCAAACGAAACCAAGATCGATTTCTCGCTAAATAAGGAAAAAGTGGTTATTAAGGCGGGAAGGAGCCGCTTTTCATTGACGACATTATCACCGGATGATTTTCCTAATCTTGAAACCGAGAAATGGGATCATGAATTAACGTTAAAACAGCAGGTTTTAAAGTCCTTGTTGGAAAAAACCCAGTTTTGTATGGCACAACAGGATGTACGTTATTACCTCAATGGTTTGCTGCTGGAAATGAAGGATAAGATATTAAGGGCCGTGGCTACTGATGGCCACCGCATGGCTACTAGTAATATACCTCTGGAGCAGGAAACCTCCGAAGAGAGACAGGTTATTGTGCCAAGGAAGGGCGTTCTGGAGATCTCAAGGTTGTTAGAGAGCAACGAAAACGAAGTAAAATTACAGCTTAACCCCAACCATCTTCGTATTATTACCTCGGATTTTGTCTTTACCACCAAGCTAATCGATGGTCGTTTCCCAGACTACAACAAAGTCATACCAGCCGAACAGAACAAGAAGGTGCAGATCGATCGTGATACCTTAAAGGAAGCCTTGATTAGAGTGGCTATTTTATCGAACGAAAAATACAGGGGCGTGCGTTTCAATTTTGATAAAGGTAGCATGAAAGTTACGGCGCATAACCCGGAGCAGGAAGAGGCCCAGGAAGAGCTCTCCGTACAATATAGTGGTGACAGTATCGAGATCGGATTTAATGTGAACTACGTCAGCGATGCCGTCTCGGCCCTGAGTGCAGGTAATGTTGAAATCGGGCTAAGCGATGCCAACAGTAGCTGTACCTTACGTACCCCGAAAGACAAAACAACGCAATACATTGTAATGCCCATGCGGCTTTAGTTCAGCGGCGGGCCCCACCATGCCGCTTGGGCATATCGATATTCGCTTTCTCAGAAATCTGGACAACGTCAGCCTGGATTTCGACCCGTCCTTGAATTTGATATACGGTGACAATGCCAGTGGTAAAACCAGCCTGCTGGAGGCCATGTATTTGATTTCAACGGGACGGTCATTTCGCAGCCACAGAGCAGAGCACCTTATCCAGCATGGTCAGGAGGCCTTTTCTGTCAGGGCGCTAAACAGGTCGGGAAAGGTGCAGTCAGAAATGATGCTGCGCCAGGGAAGGGGGCAAAGAAAAATAAGCATCAACGGAGCGGATGATATCAAGCTGTCAGAAATGACCAGGATGTTGCCCGTAATGTTTATCTCCCCAGAGGGGCACCATGAGTTTTTGCATGATGCACAGCTAAGACGCAGCGCTATGGACTGGCTCGTGTTCCACGTGGAACCGGAATTCCAGGCGCTGTGGTCACGCTATCGCAGATTACTAAAACAACGCAACGCGGCCCTGAAGGCCAGGGCCAGCAAGGCCAGCATCACGGCCTGGGATCCTGAATTAGTCCGGGTTGCCGAAGCCATAACAGGCCTGCGAAAAAGACCATTGCAACGTCTGCAAACGATAGTTGCAGAATATGCTGATCGATTTGATTATCCGGACGAAGTTAGCCTGGTATTTAATGCCGGTTGGGATATCGACCTTGGCCTGGAAGGTGTCCTGAAAAAGAACCTCGAGCATGACTACATGCGCGGCCATACCAGTAGCGGCCCCCATCGTGCTGATTTGCAATTGTGTATCGGCGATGAGCGCCTGCAATATGTCGCCTCTCATGGACAACAAAGGCTCATCGTCAGCACCTTCCGTTTTGCCCAGCTTGCCCTGTTTAAGGAGTCCGTAGATCGTGAGTGCGTTTTGCTGCTGGATGACCTGGTTTCAGAGCTGGACCGCCACTTCCAGAGGCATTTATTGGAGCTGATTAATGGGCTTGAAATTCAAACCTTTGTCAGTGCTACAGAACGGGAATATCTGCAGCAATTTGACTGGCCGGAATACACCCTGTTTCACGTGGAACAAGGAAAAATCGAGGCACTATAGAGGCCGTTAAACAGATAAATTTTGTTCCATTTGTACGCGTGTTAAGGCCCAGAAGATGGTAAAATAGCTCTCTTTTTTTGGGCAATTTCATGGCTAAGAATTCTTCCTACGACTCACAGAGTATCCAGGTCCTGAAGGGTCTGGAGGCGGTACGCAAACGACCCGGAATGTATATTGGTGATACCGATGACGGCACCGGTTTACACCACATGGTATTTGAGGTGGTGGACAATTCCATTGACGAGGCGCTGGCGGGTCATTGCAGCATCATCAAGATCACCATCTATGGCGATAACTCCATTAGCGTTAGCGACAATGGCCGCGGCATCCCTACCGGGATCATCAAGGAGGAGGGTCGCTCCGCTGCCGAGGTCATCATGACCGTGTTACATGCCGGCGGTAAATTCGACCAAAATTCCTACAAGGTCTCCGGTGGCCTCCATGGGGTGGGTGTCTCCGTGGTTAACGCCTTGTCCGGGCAGCTGACCCTGACCATTCATCGCGATGGCGCCATCCACCAACAAGAGTATCGTCTTGGCGACCCTGTTGATAAGCTCAAAGTGGTGGGCAAGGCCACTGACTCCGGTACCAAGATCTGGTTCAAGCCCAGCACAGAAATCTTCAGCGATACCGTGTTCCATTATGACCTGCTGGCGAAACGTCTGCGGGAATTGTCGTTTCTCAATTCCGGGGTCCACATTGAACTGGTCGACGAGCGCAACGGAAAAAGCGACGTCTTCGAGTACAAGGGCGGTATTCGGGCCTTTGTGGAACACCTGAACCGCAACAAGACCCCGTTGCATCAAAAACCGATCAACATCAGCGCCGAAAAAGATGGCACTGTTGTCGATCTCTGTATGCAGTGGAACGACTCCTACCAGGAAAATATTTTTTGCTATACCAACAATATCCCACAGCGTGATGGCGGCACCCACCTGGCCGGACTGCGCGCCTCCATGACCCGGACCCTGAACCAATATATTGAGTCCTCCGGCCTGGCAAAAAAGGCCAAGATCAACACTACCGGGGACGATGCTCGCGAGGGGCTGACCGCGGTTTTATCTGTAAAGGTGGTGGACCCCAAGTTTTCTTCCCAGACCAAGGACAAACTGGTGTCTTCCGAGATCAAGGGTGTGGTGGAATCGGTGGTTAATGAAAAGCTTGGTGAGTTTTTGCAGGAGAACCCGGGCGAGGCCAAGGCCATCACCAACAAGATTATAGAGGCCGCCAGGGCACGTGAGGCGGCCCGAAAGGCCCGGGACATGACCCGGCGTAAGGGGGCGCTCGATATCGCCGGCCTGCCTGGAAAATTAGCCGATTGCCAGGAACGCGACCCGGCGCTTTGCGAGCTCTACCTGGTGGAGGGTGATTCGGCGGGTGGCTCCGCCAAGCAGGCGCGTGACCGACGCTTTCAGGCGATCCTGCCGCTTAAGGGCAAGATTTTGAATGTGGAGCGCGCCCGCTTTGACAAAATGTTGTCCTCTGTCGAGGTGGCGACCCTGATTACGGCCCTGGGCACCGGCATTGGCGTCAATGATTTCGATATTAATAAATTGCGCTATCACCGCATCATTATCATGACCGATGCCGATGTCGACGGCTCCCACATTCGTACCTTGTTGTTGACCTTTTTTTATAGACAAATGCCGGAACTGCTGGAACGTGGCTACATCTACATCGCCCAGCCACCGCTGTACAAGGTGAAACAAGGCAAGAGTGAGAGGTATCTCAAGGATGAAAACGACCTGCAGGAGTATTTACTGGAAAACGCCCTGAAAGATGCCGAGCTCAAGATCGAGGACGGCAAACAAAATGTCAGCGGTAAGGCCCTGGAAAACCTTTGTCGCAGTTATACCTTGGTGCAACAATCCATTAAGCGTTTGGCACGTCGCTATGACAGCACGCTGATGGAAAAACTGATTTATATGCCCGGTCTGAGTGCCGAGCTACTGCAGGACGCGGCGCAGACCGAGGCCTTTGTGGTCGATCTACAGGCGCGTCTGAGTCAGGGTCGTAGCAGCAGTCGTCGCTATGACGTCAGCTTTGGGGTGGACAGCCTCCATGGTACCCACGAGATTGTGATTGCTCGCAGCGAACACGGCAGCGTTCACCAAAGCCGTATCGATCTTGATTTTGTCAGTTCGGGTGAATACATGGCCATGCGCGAGCTTGGCAACAAACTGCAGGGTTTGTTCGATGGCAAGGCGGCGATACGTCGGGGCGAGCGTAATGCCATTGTCAATAATTTTGATGAAGCCCTGAGCTGGTTGCTGGAGCAGGCCCGCCGCGGCCAGACCATCCAGCGCTACAAGGGCCTGGGCGAAATGAATCCAGAACAACTCTGGGAGACCACCATGGATGCCGAGAAACGCCGCTTGCTGATAGTGAATATTGAAGATGGCGTTGCTGCCGATGAGGTATTCACTACCCTGATGGGCGACCAGGTGGAGCCGCGCCGGGAGTTTATCGAGAAAAACGCACTTGCAGTGGCCAACCTGGACGTATAAATATGAACGAAAAGCCGGCTGTTTATTGTCCCAGTACGCTAGTTTAAAACTATGCATTTTAAGGGCAAGACTTTAGTATCAGTGTTTTATTAGTTCAAATCTTTACCGCAAAGGTCGCAAAGGCACGCAGAGAAAAGCATTTTATTGATTACTGCGCCGAAGGCGCAGTAATCAATAAAACCATTGCACATCTCCGCGGTAAAAATATTTCTGTCTTGGTGTGCTTTGTAGCAAAGCGATTTTAATCGCTATAAAAACAACCTATGGACTTTTGGCCCCTAGCCGTTGAGTTTCTTCGGCGCTATGGTTTTCGGTCCGGGCTAACAGCAGCCACCACCGTCCTCGCCAAGGGCATGTATGCCGTTCTTGGTCTCATTGGCAGAGCGCCGGGTGCCGGCAGGGGCACACCAGGGCCGGGGTTCGTTGGTCTGTGCCGGGTTAATACCAATAAAATAATTTTTATAGGGCCCCGTGGTCAAAAGTTTGTATGTTCGTTCACAAATGGCCATGCGCTCACCCCTGGGGAATTCATGGCCCTCATCGTCATACACGGATTTAAACGGGCCGCGATAGATGACGGCATGACCATAATCGAGACAGGGCTCGTCTTCGTCCTTGATTGCCGTCAGTGTCGCCGAGCGGAACTCAATGCCATCAATGGTTTGCCACGGGTTGGCGTCCCATTTGTCGTAAGTCGCGGCAAGGAACCCGGCATCAACAAAGGCGCGGATAAACTCCTGCTCCTGAAAGGCGCCAGATAAACAACCGCTCCAGAGCCTGGTGTCGTCTTTCAAGTGTTGCGGAATGGTCTCGTCGCTGACGATGTCGGAGATGGCCACACGACCGCCGGGTTTGAGCACGCGATGGATTTCCTGTATCAGTTGTTGTTTTTGTTTGTCGCCGACAAGATTAAGCACGCAATTGGATACCACCAGGTCAATGCTGTTGTCGGCAATCAACGGGCGTTCGTGCCGTTGTTTTTCCTGCCAGTCCTGGAGTTCGGTATAATCGTTGGTGGTCTTTACCGGGTTTGCCTGGAGGTAGTCCTCAACGGCATCAAGGTCGAGCGCCAGGTCCTGAATGTAGGCCTTGTGAAAGGAGACGCGGTCCCCACCCAGTTTTCTGGCCATGTCGGCCTGATATTTTCTTGCCAGGGCCAGCATATCGTCATTCATGTCGACGCCAATGACTTGCCCGTTGACGCCCACAAGCTGTGCCGCTAAATAGCAAATTTTGCCACCGCCACTACCGAGGTCCAGCACGGTGTCACCCGGGCGTACATAGCGCGAAGGGTCGCCACAGCCGTAATCCTTTTCGATAATTTCCTCAGGCAATAATTTCAGTTGTTCGCTGTTATAACTAACGGGGCAGCATAGCTCGGCCTGTTGGTTCTCGGCGGCCTCTGAGTAGCGCCGCAGTACGCTGGCATTGGTATCCATAAAAAGGGCTCCTGATATGTATAACTATTAGATTGTATTGATATATTTTATGTTCCGCGTAGACGCAGCAAACGCTTTAACCACTTCCTGGTCGTCGGCGTCAGTTTTTCTTTCATCATCTGGTCGGCCACCCGGCGATTTATTTGCGCCAATGTAGGGTAGATATGTATGACTGACGAGAGTTCCGCCAGGTTCATTTTTTTGGCCATGGCCAGTACGTATTCGTGGATCAGCTCACCGGCCTGGTCGCAGACGATGGCGGCGCCAAGGATCAGGCCCTTGGGCGAGGTAATAATTTTGATTAGCCCCTGCCTTATGCCGTCGGTACGGGCGCGGTCGATGTCACCGACCGGGAAACGATAAATTCGATGGGCAATGGACCGCGCCCTGGCCTCGGTTTCCGACAAACCGACCCGCGCCAGTTCCGGCCTGGTAAAGGTGCACCAGGGCACCACCCGGGTTTCGACCCTGGCAGGCAGGTGAAACAGGGCATTGCGTATAACCACCCCGGCCATGTGTTCGGCCATATGGGTAAATTGATATTGGTTAACCACATCGCCACAGGCAAAGATGCGTTTGTTACGGGTTCGCAGGCGTTGATCAACCTCGATACCCTGTGGCGTGGTTATGACACCGGCCTTATCCAGCCCCAGGTCTTCGGTGTTGGACTGTCTGCCGGTGGCGAGCAAAAGGTGGGTGCCCTTGATTTGAATATCGGCGCCGTCGGTACAGACGGCCATCTGGATATTACCGGCCTGTCCACTGAGCTGCCGTACTTCGGACTTGAAGCTGATATGTACGCCGTCGGCCTTGAGTTGTTCTTCAACCACGCCGGCCATGTCTATATCCTCGCGTGATAACAGGTGTTGGCCTCGCGTGATCAGGGTGACCTCGCTGCCGAGGCGGACGAAGGCCTGGGCCATTTCAACACCAATAGGTCCGCCACCGAGGATGATGAGTCGTTTCACAGGCTCCGTTTGCTGGAAAATGGTTTCATTGCTGTGGTAGGGCACTTGGTTCAGCCCGGGCAAATCCGGGATGTGTGGGCGCGAGCCGGTGGCGATAACGAAACGGCGCGCCCTGATGGCGCGATCGACCAGCATGAAAGTACGTTTGTTAACAAAATGTCCCTGATCAAGAAGGACCTCGACACCCAGGCCGCGGAAACGCTCCGGGCTGTCGTGTGGCTCTATGCCCTTGATGACTTCTTGCACCCGGGCCATGACCCTGGCCAGATCGATCTCTGGCTCTACCGCATCAAGTCCGAAACGACCGGCACTGCGCATCTGCTGGGCCAGGTGGGCGCTGTGCAGCAAGGTCTTGCTGGGGACACAGCCAGAATAGAGACAGTCCCCGCCAAGGCGGCCTTTTTCTATTAACACCGCCTTGGCGCCCAGTGCCGCGGCCGCGGCCGCGACCACCAGGCCAGCGGCCCCACCACCAATAATACATAGGTCATACTCTGTACGCGCCACAATTCTTCCTTCCCGGTTTTCTGATCCGGCGTCCCCGCTATACTGGCAACCATAACGCAAGAGCAGCTATAAATCAGGACAGAATA
Source organism: uncultured Gammaproteobacteria bacterium (assembly GCA_913009215.1). GTDB lineage: Bacteria > Pseudomonadota > Gammaproteobacteria > Acidiferrobacterales > CAJVXG01 > CAJVXG01. Next base: position 8,762 of record CAJVXG010000006.1, read on the forward strand.
TCGGTCACTAAGTTCGGCCAGACAGGAGGTTTAATGCAGGGAACGAGGGGCGCTCAGCGTGAAAACGGGAATTTTGGCATCGAATTTGGTGCCATCATCTTCTACCATTTGGTAACTCCCCTCCATGGTGCCTACCGGGGTCTCAAGAATGGCGCCGCTGGTGTACTCAAAACTGACCCCCGGTTCCAGCCGGGGCTGCACTCCAACGACACCCTGGCCACGCACTTCCTGCACTTGATTATCGGCATCGGTAATGATCCAGTGGCGACTGATGAGTTTTGCCGGCCGTGGCCCGGTATTGGTGATGGTGATGGTGTAGGCAAAGGCATAGCGATGGTTCTCGGGCCGTGACTGTTCTTCGATGTAATCCGTTTTTACGGAAATTGATATCGGGTTATTGTCGGGGCTACCCATAAGCTATACACCCAAACCCCAAATTGCTTTTAGCAAGGTCACATAAAAATGCGTTACAGACACAAGCGCCCCCTTTTTTATAGTCTGGTAGGGCAGTGTAACGGCAACAGGGGACGGAATAAAGCTCAGGCAGTAAAGTACGAATTATCCTTGCCGGGTCACCCGGGAGTTCACGCAACTATTGTGGCGCTATCCGTTTTGGCCAGGGAGCCCCGCCAGCTGCACCGCTGAAGCATTTTGCAATTTCGAAGTTTGGCGTAGTCCTTACTCTATTTGTTGTGGTTCACAAGCAAGCTGGTGCAGCTGCATCAGCTTTAGATCATCCAGAACCAGCGCGGTTAGTTTTCCGCCCCAGTGGCAGCCGCTGTCCAGGGAGATGACACCATCACCATGATAAATATCGAGCGTGGACCAGTGCCCAAAGACAATAGTGCCTGGCCAGGGATTGCTTCTCGACATTTTAAACCAGGGCAATAATCCGCCCCGGGCCTTGTCTGGCGCACCCTTCTCGTACATATCCAGCGAGCCGTCAGCCAGGCAATAACGCATACGAGTAAAGACATTGGTAATGAAGCACAGGCGGGCATGATGGTCTAGCGTGTCCCGCCACAGGGCAGGCTCGTTGCTATACATGTGGGCAAAAAACTCACTGGCGGCATCGCCCCTTAAGGCGGACTCCACCTCTGCGGCAAGTGCCAGGGCTTTCGACACAGACCATTGCGGGTATATTCCGGCATGCACCAGCGTGTATCCCAGGGCCGCTTCATGATGCATCAATGGACGCTGCTGCAACCAATGCAACAATTCATCGCTATCCGGTGCCGCCAGCACATCGTCAATAGTGTCGAATTTCTTTACCGGGGCATGGCCGGCCGCGATGGCCAGCAAGTGCAGGTCATGGTTGCCAAGGACAGTGATGGCGGTGTCGCCCAGTGATTTTACGAAACGCAAAACCTCCAGCGACCGGGGGCCGCGATTGACCAGATCGCCGGTAAACCAGAGCCGATCGTAGCCCGGGCTGAATGCTATCTTGTCCAGTAATTGGTCCAGGGCCTGGTAACAACCCTGTACATCGCCAATGGCATAGGTTGTCATTTTTTCTTTAGCTGTTTGGCCACAATCTGGGTCGCGTTGATCAGTGCCGCGATGGTACCGTGTTCCGTAGCAGAATGTCCGGCGTCGGGCACGACAAAAAACTCTGATGTGGTCCAGGCCTGGTATAGCTCCCAGGCATTGACCAACGGGCAGACGATGTCGTAACGCCCATGCACGATAAAACCCGGGATGTCTTTGATACTATCAATATTATTAAGGATCTGGTTTTCTTCCAGGAAACCGTCGTGAGCAAAGTAATGTGCCTCGATTCGGGCCAGGCTTAAGGCGGTGCGTGGCGCCCCGAAGAAATCCACCACCGATTTTTTTTGCATCAGGTTGGAGGCGCGCCCTTCCCAGATGGACCAGGCCTTGGCTGAGGCCATGCGCGCAACCTCATCATTGCCAATAAGCCTTTTATAATGGGCGCGCAATAAATCATGCCGTTCGTTTTCCGGAATCGGTGCAATGAAATCCTGCCAGTAATCCGGAAAAATACGGTTGGCGCCTTCCCGGTAAAACCAGTGAATTTCCTCGGGCCGGCACAGGAATATACCGCGAAGAATGAGCGCCAGGGCCCGGTCAGGGTGGGTCTCGGCATAGACCAGACCCAGGGTTGCACCCCAGGACCCGCCGAAGACCACCCATTGTTTAATGCCGAGGTGCTCGCGGATGGCCTCCATGTCCGCTACCAAATGCGCTGTCGTATTGTTGTCCAGCGACGCATGCGGTGTCGATCGGCCACTACCGCGTTGATCAAACAGAACAATGCGGTAAATTGTCGGATCAAAAAACTGGCGATGGTATTTTTCGCAACCGGCCCCGGGTCCGCCGTGTACAAACACCACCGGCAGCCCCTTTTCGGTACCACACTCCTCAATATAGAGGGTGTGTACGGCATCGACCGCCAGCTCATGGTGGGCGTAGGGTTTGATCTCCGGGTATAGTCCTTGCATTGAATTTACTTGAACATTTCTTCTTCTATTTGCGCATAGGCTCGGGCAATAATGCGACCCACTTCTTTTTCAAAATCGACCCAGCCTTTATAGGCATTCAGTCGCTTAACAACCTTGGGTTTCATCTCGTAGGCTACATTTCCTTCTTCGGAATATTTTTTCACATCATCGTAAATTATTTGTAGAAAAATACGATAGGCTTCCATTACTTTTTGGCCACCGGCAGACCCGTGCCCGGGCACATAATGTGTTGCCCCGGTTGTAAATGCCTTATCGATAAATTTGATGTTATTGTGTACATGGAAGGTTTCCAGATTGGCCGGCAGTCTGCCGAGCATGACGACATCACCAAGAAACACGACCTTTTCCTGTACTACTTCAACTATAAGATCATTGTCAGTATGGGTCTTGTCGCCATAGATGTGCATGCGAAACTCGGTTTCGCCGAGCTTTAATACTTCGCCGTCATTGACCACGATGTCCGGACCCACAGGCTTGGTGTCTCCCATGGCACCGCCGGTGAGCTCGTTCATGATCTTGATCCAGCGCTCGCCTTCACCGGCCTTGACCAGGGATTGCATTTCCGGATGGGCATAGATGATGGCCTTGGGGTAAGCCTTTTTGATGGCGCCATTGCCCAGCCAGTGATCGCCATGGATGTGTGAATTAAAAACGGCAATGATGGGTTTGTCCGTGAGTTTTTTTGTTTCGGCAATAACCATGTTGGCCACTTCATAGTTACTGCCCGGATCAATAATGGCAACGCCCTTTTTGGTGATAACGATACCGGGGTTGTTCATAAAACCGCGATTCTTTTTGTTCGGCAGATTCAGGTCACCCTCCATGTAATAGACATTGTCCGTGAGCTTGACCAGTTTGGGCGTGGCATTGGTTTTGCCGTTGTCTTTGCCGCAACCGATGAGTAAGGTGACGACTGCAATCAGCACAAGTGCGACTATCTTTTTTGGCATGGGGTCGATACCTCGTTTCCAGACATTAGGGAACAACAGTATAGCCGCCCTGTCTGTATAATATAAAGACCCGGGTTAAGGCCGGAATACACTATGTGCTGCTGTGGCGACTATCGGGTAGCGGGTTAGGCCAAGACCATGTTTTGGTCTCGCCCGGTGGTTAAAATTAACACTGTTCAATATATTTGCATTTATTACCACAAGTAAATTATTTGTTTTTTTTACAATAAGTTATAAAGTTATTTGGGGATATTTTTCCAGGACCTTAGGCCACAAGCTAGGCAATTTTCATAACAAAGTTTTCTCGTCGATGAAAATTCGGTATCTCAGTCTGATGATTTAATGAGTAAAAATTCAACTCAGCAGTGGGTTGTTGTAATACTGCGTTTATCCCGATATCCAAAGGCGCCTGTAGAGACAAAGGCCTGATGTCTACGCAAATATTAAATATATATTCATTTGTTGATTCATATTTGTTTATCGACGGCGGGTTTTGTAATTCGGGTTTAGCCGAAAAGTTTCGGTAAGATGAAAATTGATAACATTGCCAATCGCCATTGGGCGAGAAGTTAAATTCGTAATAAGCATTCTCTCCGCATTCCGCGATGAATAGTTCAAGACATGTCTTTTCCCACAACCCATCCAGCCTTTGTGGTTTGTTCGTTTGCTTCGGCCAGATTAGCTGATCAATCTCTCCACTGATTTGATAAATTATTCCCAATAACGGGTTAATTATTAGCGATCCGTCAATGTTACATTCCGCATATGGCGGGCCAAATATACGCTTCAATTTAAAAGCATGGCTGGACATGATGTCAATTAATAGTTATTTCATATAAACGGATACTAATTATCTTGCAGGCGTTTATTCTTTATTTGGTTTATTCTTGTGCCCCTGGTCATGCCACACTGGATACAAACTCGTCGTAACTGGGGAATAGTTGGGCGATATCGTCACCTGTGTAATTGGCTTCCCAGCCATCGGGTGCGGTAAAGAAACGAATGCATTGAAAGTCCGGATTTCTCCCCATATCGAACCAGTGTGTGGTGTTGGCCGGTATGCTGATGAGATCACCCTGCTCACACAGGACTACATAGACTTTGCTGTCGGCATGCAGATAAAACAGGCCGCGGCCCTGAACGAAGAAGCGCACCTCAAAATCATCATGGGTATGTTCCACTAAAAATTTTTGTCGTAAGGCCGCCTTGTCCGGGTGGTCCGGCCTGAGTCCAATAACGTCGACGGATTGAAATCTGTACTCAGCCGTGAGCCGGTCTATGGCGTCGGCATAGGCCAACAACACTTGCTCCTGATCGGCGTTGGCATCGAGCGGCTGGTTGGCTTCCCAGCGCTCAAACTGGACGCCGATATCATGTAATTCCTCGGAAATTTGCTCAAAGTCACTAAAGTTCTGGCGCTCGCCTGCCCTATCGTCGTTATATACAGTCAGCATGCTCATGAGTTCTGCCGCTCCTCTTTTCCATTCACAGGCTATTAGAAATTCCAATGCCCCGGTCCGGTGTAGTGCCATGTCAACTGATTTTCCCCTGGCATAAAAACCATAGCCAGTAATCAGACAGACGTAAAGGGATTGTTATTGTCCATGTAATTATCAACCTGTTTTGCCCATGGGGCAATATCCTGATCGTTTGTAAACAACGGTATAGCGATTTCTGTTGCGTGGTTGCTGTTACCGGTCAGTATTTTCAGTAATTCATAATGTCGTAAATACAGAATCGGCAAATCGACCGGTCACGTCAGACAGGCCCCTTGAGTCCCAGGCGCTGCCACAACGCGACGATGGGCTCGTGTTTGTTCAGGGTATAGAAATGCAGTCCGGGGCAACCGGCATCGAGCAGGCGTCGACACAGCTCACTAACCACATCGAGGCCAAAGGCGCGAATGGATTCGAGGTCATCCCCGTAATCCTCGAGCCTTTTCCGTATCCACCTTGGTATTTCGGCGCCACAAAGATCCGAGAATTTTGCCAACTGTGTGTAGTTGGTAATCGGCATAATGCCGGGCACGATCGGGATATGGATATCAGACTGTTCACACTCATCAACAAAGCGAAAATAGGCGTCAATGTTGAAAAAATATTGGGTAATGGCGCAATTGGCGCCGGCACCCACCTTGCGCTTAAAATTCTCTATATCGGCCCTGGCCGAGGGCGCCTGCGGATGTACTTCCGGATAGCAGGCGACCTCAATACCGAAGTCCTCGCCCATTTCTTCGCGGATAAAAGTCACCAGCTCATTGGCATAATGAAATTCACCAGGATCGGACTGTCCCTGCGGCAAGTCACCACGTAAGGCCACCACCCGTTTTACGCCCAGCTCTGTATAGGTCTTTAGTAAATTACAAATCACGCCCTTGCTGGAGCCAATGCAGGTGATGTGCGGCACCGCAGTTTGCTGGCGATCGACAATCAACTTGACGGTGTCGTAGGTGCCGACTTGCGTCGTGCCACCGGCACCATAGGTACAGGACATATAGGCGGGCTTCAGTTTGCTCAGCTCGTCCAGCGTTTTGGCAATAGTGGTTTTTCCCTTGTCCGTTCGTGGCGGGAAGAATTCAAAGCTGTAGTGTTTTGGATATTTTTGTTGTGATTCCATCTTGGTATTCCACTATAGAACGCACCGCGACGATAGCCAGTCACGGTGCGCCATAGTCACAGGCGTGATCAGTAGCGGTAGTGGTCCGGTTTGTACGGACCACCGACGGGTACGTCAATGTAGTCAGCCTGTTCCTGGCTCAATGGCGTCAGGTTGACACCGATCTTGGCCAGATGCAGTCGCGCCACTTTCTCGTCCAGCATCTTCGGCAACACATAGACCTCATTCTTGTAGTCGTCCGGCTTATTGAACAACTCAATCTGGGCCATGACCTGGTTGGTAAAGGACGCCGACATGACAAAACTCGGGTGGCCGGTGGCACAACCCAGGTTCACCAGACGGCCCTTGGCCAGGACGATGATCTTCTTGCCGTCCGGAAAAATCACGTGATCGACTTGCGGCTTGATTTCTTCCCACTGGTATTTTTCCAATGCGGCAATTTCGATCTCGGAATCAAAGTGGCCGATGTTACAAACAATGGCTTCATTCTTCATCGCGGCCATGTGGTCGTGATTGATGACGTTAACATTACCGGTGGTGGTGACAAAGATATCACCGAGTTTACAGGCATCGTCCATCTTGACTACGCGATAACCCTCCATCGCGGCCTGCAAGGCACAGATGGGATCGATCTCGGTGACACACACGGTGGCGCCCATGCCACGGAAGGCCTGGGCACAACCCTTGCCGACATCGCCGTAACCGAGGACGACACAGATTTTGCCGGCAATCATGACATCGGTGGCGCGCTTGATGCCATCGAGCAATGATTCACGACAGCCGTAGAGATTATCGAACTTGGATTTGGTGACGGAATCATTGACGTTCATGGCCGGGAACAACAACTCGCCACTTTCCTGCATCTGGTACAGGCGATGTACGCCGGTGGTGGTTTCCTCGGTGACACCCTTGATGCCGCCGGCAATCTGGGTCCACTTCTTCGGGCTGGTGGACAAGCTGTGTTGCAGGGTGCTGAGGATTACTTTCCATTCCTCGTTGTCGTCGGCCCTGGCCTTTGGCACTTTGCCGGCCGCCTCGTATTCCTTGCCCTTGTGAACCAACAAGGTAGCATCGCCGCCGTCGTCGAGGAGCATATTCGGACCGTCACCGTCCGGCCAGGTCAGCGCCTGCTCGGTACACCACCAGTATTCTTCCAGGGTTTCACCCTTCCAGGCGTACACCGGCACACCACTGGCGGCAATGGCCGAGGCGGCATGGTCCTGGGTGGAGAAAATATTACACGAGGCCCAACGTACTTCGGCACCGAGCTCCACCAGGGTCTCGATCAAGACCGCGGTCTGGATGGTCATGTGCAGGCTGCCGGTGATACGGGCGCCCTTCAGTGGGGTCTTGCCGGCATATTCTTCACGTAACGCCATCAGGCCGGGCATTTCGATCTCGGCGATGGCGATTTCCTTGCGGCCCCAGTCGGCCAGGCCAATATCGGCTACTTTGTATTCAGGATTCATTTGTTCAACAGGCGTGCTCACGCTTTTACCTCCAGGGCATAAAAGCGAGCGCCGTTGCTATTGTCAACCGCGAATCAAGCCTGGCAGGCCATTCATTAAACTTGGCCTGTCGCAACGCTCCTCGATTTGCGGTGCCCATGGTGGGCAGAGAGTCGTACTATATATTAAGTAAAAATCATCTTAAAGGCCGCGCTTCGATCAGGAAGCGCTCTTGATCGATTTTGGACCCATGGCCTCTTTCAGGGCGTCGACCTTGTTGGTTTTTTCCCAGCTGAAGCTGTCTTCGGAACGGCCGAAGTGACCGTAGGCCGCGGTCGGGGTGTAGATCGGTCGCAACAGATCGAGCGCCTGAATGATGGCCTTCGGGCGCAGATCAAACACCTCTTGCACCAGAGCCGCAATCTTGTCGTCCGACAGCTTGCCAGTGCCAAAGGTGTCGATATGGGTCGATACCGGTTTGGCGATACCGATGGCATAGGCCACCTGGATCTCGCAACGGTCGGCGAGACCGGCGGCGACAATGTTTTTCGCTACCCAACGGACGGCGTAAGCGGCAGATCGATCCACTTTGGACGGGTCCTTGCCGGAAAAGGCGCCGCCGCCGTGACGGGCCATGCCGCCGTAGGTATCGACGATGATCTTGCGACCGGTGAGGCCGCAGTCGCCCACCGGGCCACCAACAACAAAGCGGCCGGTCGGATTGATATGATACTTGGTGCCGTTGCTGAGCCACTCGGTCGGCAATACCGGTTTGATGATTTCTTCCATCACCGCCTCGCACAACGGGCCGTGCTCAATCTCCGGCGAGTGTTGGGTCGACAACACCACGGCGTCGATACCGGCCGGTTTGCCGTCGACATATTTTACCGTGACCTGCGACTTGGCGTCCGGGCGCAGCCAGGTCAGTTTGCCGGCCTTGCGTACCTCGGCCTGCTTCTTTACCAGTTGATGCGCCAACGCAATCGGCATCGGCATCAGCTCCGGGGTCTCGTTGGTGGCGTAGCCGAACATCAGGCCCTGATCGCCGGCGCCCTGGTTGAGATCCAGGCCCTCGCCTTCGTTGACGCCCTGGGCAATGTCCTGCGATTGCTTGTCGATGGCCGTCAGCACCGCACAGGACTGCCAGTCAAAACCCATGGAGGCCTCGTAACCGATACGCTTGATGGTGCCACGCACGATCTCGGGCATATCGACCCAGGCGTCGGTGGTGATTTCTCCGGAGATAATGACCATACCGGTGTTGACCATGGTCTCGCAGGCCACCCGGGCGTGCTTGTCCTGCTCCAGGATGGCGTCGAGAATCGAATCGGAAATCTGGTCGGCGACCTTGTCCGGGTGACCCTCGGATACGGATTCAGAAGTAAAAAGATAGCTGTCGGTCATGGATAAAGCTCCTGGGGTGGTTTGTCCGTCGACTTATACAAGGTAGCGGAGGTTAACATAGGATTGATTTCCTGCGAAACATCAACTTTTGGCCCGGCAATTTATGTTAAAATCCATTGTGTTGGTTTAGGGGGTTGCCATGAAGTCCAGAATCCGGGTTTATGCCGGATTGTTGTTAATACTCGGACTGTTTCTACAGGTAAAGGTGGCCAGCGGTTCCTCAGACAGTATCGGCCCCTCAGGCCACAGCATTTCCTCAGCCCGCAGCGGTTCTGTTACTACACTTTCCTCTGTCGATTCTGTCATGGCCAGCGTGCAGATTCTGATCAAATCTATACAGGTTTTAATGGGATATTTACAGCTATTGGCGCATGATGTTCAAGCCGAAATAACCAACAAGCCACAGAAACTGAATACCAGCGGTATGAGCAAGGAGCAGGCCGCGAAACAACAGGCACAATATGAAAAAGCGCTTGCGATGTGGAGGCAAAGGCTGACCAGCTTACAAAGACAGCTTAGAAGATTGCAGCATGTTATGAATGATGCAGAGAAAAACCTGCGCCGATTACTGAGGACTGCTTTGCCGGCAGCGATACGCAAGGACAGGCAGATACGACAAAGAGCCCTTCTGCGTGAGAAAGGGCCCCGGAGAGCCCTCCGACCACGGCGTCCGACAATAAGGGCTGGAAACAGAAAGCCCATCCTTGTAGTGGCGAAGGTGCGGAAAACCCTGGGTCTTCTCAGAAAACAGCGACAGGAAGTAGTACGTTTGCTGGGAAGAATCAGGGGTATATTACAATACCGGCCAGGGCGAAAACCGTCAGCGAGAAGCACTGCCCAGACACCGGCACTCAGGGGATCCGGAACACCACCCGCCCAATAATTAGGAAATACCACCCGAAATCGCCAAATTGGCCCCGTTTATCCTGAAAAAAGGCCATTTTTATAAAATAGTCACTGCCATGGTCTACTCTGTATTTGGGATTCTGTAAAAAGGCACAGCGCACAGAGGGACATCATATGATTCAGGCCAATCCATTAGAGGGCTTCCAGGGCTCCATTCCTACGACCGATAATATTGAAGTTATCGAGCTCGATGACATTGATCTGGACCAGGCCGTCGCCGCGGCCATGGCGCCGGTACTGACTACCGCCGATGCCGAAACCAGCCAAACCTATGATGCCAACGAACTGGAAGAGCACCCCTTTTTTAAAGGCGTGGACCTGCACCAGTTTGCCGACCGCCTGCAAAGCATTCAGACCATTACCATGGGCCCGGGATATGTCCTGACCTCTCCGGGCCAGCTGGATAACAGGGTCTATTTTGTCCTTGAGGGCCAGCTGCGGCTGCACCCGGGAACCCCGGACAACAAACCCTTCGGCATCATTGATGTGGGTTACACCGTTGGTTTGAACACCGCCGTGGAACAATGTCCGGTCGATGTCATTGCTGTGGCCGCCGAGCACACCCGCGTCGTTGCTCTGGACATCGACACCATTAATGACCTGGTGGCCAATTCCCACGTTGCCGCACAAAATTACGTAACCCTGCTGACACAATACATGCGCAGCGAAAGCTATATCTCGCTCGGCCAGTCTTCCGGTGGCAGCAACCGCGGTAACCGCGGTTTTATCGACGAGGTTACCGGCTTGCACAACGGTCGCTGGCTGGAAAAAATGTTGCCGCGCTATGTCAGCCGCTGCGCCATTAATGAATTGCCGATGGCCGTGGTTATGTTCGAGATCGATAAATTCCGTGTCTTCAGCAAAGAACATGGCGATGACATTGCCGAACGTTATCTCGCCGGCATTGGTCGTGTCGTTATTGAGAAAGCACGTGTCACAGATTTGTCCGTACGCCAGGACGAACATCGCTTTCTGGTCATTCTGCCGGACTCCGATGTCCATGCCGCCCGCAGCCTGGCGCGGCGCATTAACGATGTCGTCAAAAAGGCCAAGCTCATTATCGGTCGGGAACGTCGGCGCCTGGATCCATTGACCCTGTCCATGGGTATCGCCCAGATCGACGGTCCCATGACCGATCTGGAACTACTGGACAAGGCTGAAAAGTTGATGCTGCAGGCGAAGAACGTCGGTGGCAACTGGCTCGCGGAATAGAATTCACTCCACACACAATAAATAAAAGTAGTAGTAAAGGCCCGCAAATGCGGGCCTTTTTATTCAAATTGAAGCCACCGCTGTCCCGCATAATAACTATCAGAATGTATTGAATGCAATGATTCCAGTGGCTACAGGGTATTGAACTGTGTAGGGACATGAAATCTCAAAACAGGAACAGCGTCATACCCGCGAAAGCGGGTATCCAGTAAGTGACCGATTGGAGCAGGCACTAAAACCCCTGGATTCCCGTGTCCACGGGAATGACGCGTAAGTGGGACAGTGGTGAATTGAACCCAGTCGGTAGTGCGTACGACACATATAACAGGTAGAAAATCGGGACAAGCAGGGTCCGATGATTTTATAATCTGTTAATAACGGCACGCGGGCTATATCCGTTGGCCTGTAATTTGTCGAACCAGGAAGTCCCATATTTGTCTTTTCGTAATAAGATGCCGATGGCGCCAGGGAGCACGAAATGCACACAAGA
>CAJVXG010000007.1 GCA_913009215.1 uncultured Gammaproteobacteria bacterium
GGACGATCTATCAAGGTGGATGCGGACAACGGTAAAAGATTTTTCTGATGCAATCACGGTCTACGATCAGTTCAACCAGAAAGTATATTTCTTTGCGAGTAGTACAAAAGTAATTGTCCTGTTTAAAGAAATGTTGGATACCAGTCTGTCTCCATGGTCAGTTTACAAGACAGACCATACAGCGACTTTTGCCGTTAATGCAGCAGTTTATATGCGTGACCCAACAAGCACTGATACCTTTGCAGTCTATTGGGGGGATAGCACAGGGAATGTATACATCATGGATAGCGATGATGTTAATGGTGATGACGATACTAATTCAATACAAACATTCAGAAGGTCAGTCTTTGTTGAGAAAGTGAAAAGTGAGGATAATGATAAACCGATAGACCCGATGAACGACATTATTGCTGGTCGAATATATTACCGTCGGGTAGCAAATGTTAGTTTAATCATGGGATTTGAATGGGCAGATGATTATGCGTTAAATACAGTCATTGTCCCATTAAAAGGAGCAGACATAGCAGATACTGCTGGTTATTTTGGCGGGACATCATATTTTGGTGGCGTGTTTTATTTTAATGCGGGTTTCCAATTATCACAGCGAGTTTCTACAAAGGGATATTCTACTGTTGGTCGTGGTCCAGGTTTTTATCTTGAATTAAGCGTTAACGATAAACAGGTATTCGATATACAAAAAATAGTATTGTAATGACACCTAAAGAAAAGCGAGATAAGTTATTCCGCAAAAGTCGTCCAAAAATAAGGCCACTTCAAATATTCGATGGTAATGAATACCACCGTGATATGAAGATATTATACATCGCATACCAGAAAGAACCTTTTTATGCACAAGGTCCGGGATTAGACCAGATAGAGTTTGCAAAAAAAATAGAACAGTTATCTCAGGAAAGAGAGATATTAATCATGGAAGACGAAAGCTCTGCCTATCCAAGTGGCTTCGGTCCAATAGCATTTTGGACTTACAAGGAAGATGGTTGGAAATATGAACCACACGCACAGTATTTTCACTGGGCAACGCCAAGAAATAAATTGCGTGCGACTGTTGCCGCTGTTCAATGGCTTCGCTATTCAAGGAAAGTTGGTGTGTGTGTCCTGTATGCACTGAAAGATAGTAAAAGTTTAATGGACCATGTTGCAAAATATGGGGTATTGCAATATGTCGGTATGATAATTGGTGGTGATAAACGTGGTAATGAATATTTATATTCTATTCGAGGTAAAAAGAAATGACACTTGGTGTAAGTTCAAGCAGTAAAAAAAGTCAGCCATTCTTTGCAGGTGGAACTGAATTTAGCCGTGTAGAACAAGGGCCCGGAGGTAGACGGTTATTTTTAGACCCTTCAATTCGTGCGTTACAGGAACGTGCACTGGGAACAGGACAGCGGCTTGGAGCAGGACTGGGCCAGGCGTCAAATGTATTTCAGTCACGTGCCAATGACCTGCGTCGTAGCCTGTTAGGCAACCAAGGGGCGCTGATACAGGCACAAGTTCGTCCTGTTGCGCAGGAGGCCGCACAGCGATTTGGTGGGGCTGAACGTGCATTTGGTCGTCGTGGTCTTGCAGGATCAAGCCTGACTGAGGGAGCGCTATCCCGCATTGGAATACAAGGGCAGGAAGCTGTTGCTGATGCAACATCAAAAGCAGTTGCACAAAATATTAATGTTCTGGCGCAAATGGATACAAATCAATTGGGTCAATTCATTGAATCCGCTTCTGCACAGTTGGCGGCAGAAGCTGGTGTTCCTTTGCAAGTGGCGAAAACCAGATTGCAGGGTGAACTTGCTGCCTTTGGTATTGGATCGGCAGAATCTAAAAGCAGCCAATTTGGTATTGGCATTGGTAAGCCTGGCGGAGGTGAAGATTAATGCCATTTCATGCTCGGCAATCTTCTCCGAAAAGTTTTGGGGAAAAACCAGATTTTGAACCGGGTTCATCTGAATTTGTAAGTGATATTAATCGGCGAAATGGTGGTCTAACCCCCGGTCGTGATGATGTAAAAATAAAAAGTTGGCAGGACGCAATACGTGCTGGTTCAGTAGACGCTAGCTCAATTGAAAAATTACAACGTCGTAATCCACGGGCTGCTCATGTATTCCAGCAAGCTACCGGTATTGGTACTGCATTCAGACAGTTTCGTGAAGGTATCCCAGGTCAATCTCCCCTGCCAAGAAGGGAAACGGTTGGGGTTGTTGCACAAGGACAACCTCCTGTCTTCTTCCCTGAAAGGAAAGGCATTACTGCTGTTCCGGCTGGTGATCTTGGCAGGCTTCAACGAGGGTTGCTTGGAGCAGGGCCAACAGGTATTGATTTAGCAAGAAAAATAACGACAGGTAAAGCGCCTGGCGCAAGGTCAAGACCATTTGACCAAGTTGATGCAAAAACCGGAGAAATATTTAAGGTTTTTCCTGATCCTACTAATCCGAACATAATTTTGTCAAGACAACCAACCGGTATTAATAAGTTTGATAAGGATGCTCAACAGCTCGGCAATATTTTAAGGCAAAGCAAAGTTCCACAAGCCCTTGCTTCTCTTGAAAAAATTGACAGGGAAATTGTGACATTTAATAAAACGAATAGACTTCCCGGCGTTGGTATATTAAAAAATCTTCCGTTATCACGATTCTTTTTATCCAACAAGGGAAAAGATGTCAGGGCCGCTGTCGATAAGTTAAACGAAATAGAACTCCGTATTTTGACTGGTGCTGCTGCTCCTGAATTTGAATCTCGACGTATCAACGCGATGAACGCATTAAGTTCTGCTAATGATGCTGATGACTATGTGCGTATTTACATTCAACAGATACGCCCTCTATGGAAAGATATTGTTGATTCTTCTGTTGGTGGATTTGATCGAAGAGCGGTAAAAAGATGGAAACGAAATAATCCATTTGCCACCAGAATCGAAAAATTCCGCTCAAGGGTTGTAAGCCCTAAAACCAACAAAGACACCAAAGCTATTAAAGATAGCCCAGTATCAAAACTGAGTGACGAGGAACTATTGAGTGGCTTCTAGAGAGCAGATACAGGAAATAGCAAACAGGGGATTGCAGGACAGGCTTTCTCCTGAGAAACGTCAAAAATTCGATGAATTGGTTAATCGTGGAATCATTACTTTGCCCGGTCAACAGCCCGATAAAACGCCCGTTCTTCCAGGGATTGTCAGCGGTTTGGTCAGTGAAGGTGCTAAACAGGAATTTCCTATTTTACCCGAAGGTCCGGTAGCAGGTATCGCCTCTGGTGTTTTAAAGACAGTTGGCGGTATTGGACAAGCCCTTGCAAAGGCTGGTGAGTTAAGATTAATCCCCGGTATGCCTGCCCCATTTCCTGCTGGAACAGAGCAAAGAGTTACTGACGTTTTTGCAAAACCGATTTCGACAATAGAGCAGAGATTTGGTGAGAAGCCTGGTTTTACTACCAGCGAGCTTGCGACACAAGTTGCGCCATTTCTCGCTGCTCCCAATATTGGTGGAAGATCGCTCGCCAGCAAGATAGCTGGTGGTGGATTTACCGGTGGGTTATTCGGTTCTATTGGATTCAGACCAGAAGCCACAGGGGCTGAAAGAACTGCTGCAAGAGGTAAGGCATCATTACAGACAGGCGCTCTTGGTGCATTGGCTCCACCTGTAATACAAGCAGGAAGAAGGGCATTTAGTCCTGTTGCTGCTGCTATTGAAACCAGGGTTACGTCTCCATTATATAAGAAATCATCTGATTTACTTAATAAGCTCGGGATAAAGGGCGGAACAATAGGAGAAAAAACAGGGTCTATTTCACTTCTTTCTATAGAGGAACAATTAAGACGTTCAGGATCGCCTGCTGTGGTTGAAGCTGTTAATGAGAGGAACGATTCATTAATTCAGCTTTTCAGAACAATCAGAAAAAGAGTAACAGGCGGAAAGGTTGTAAAGCCATTCAATGTTGGGGTGCGCATCTGGCGAGGGGGCAGGAAAATTGTAGACGACATGGTAGAGAATAGGAAGGCTATTGCCGCAGCAGACTTTGGGGATGTAGAACGTGTTGCTGGAAATTCCCCTTTATTCTCTATGAACAACACGCAAAGTGTTCTTGCCAAATTTTCCAGCGAAGCAACTGCCGGTTCTGAGGCCGCACTGAAAAGTACCAAGACCGCCCTGAACAGATTGACAAAGCAGCTTGAGGCAAGCAATGGCAAGTTGTCTGCCAGACAAATGGAGCAATACCTTAGCGATTATTCCGAGCTTACTGTCGGTAAGGGTAAATTATTCACTGATATTGGTGATCGTTCTTTCAGGTCGAAAATTGGTAAGGATATTGTTAGGGCGCTTGAGAGCGATCTTGATGATGCTGTAGCGGCAAGTGGTGGGCAGGGCAATGTTGCTAGTTTAATAAGAAAAGCCAGAGAGAATTACAAAATAAACTCAAAGCCTATCGACGAGGTTAATGCTTCTCTCCTTGGACAATTAATAAATAAAGACAAGGCGGTACCCGAAGATATAGCAAATGCCATTCTAACGAAGGGAATGGGAGCCAAAAGAGCGGCAAGTGAAGTGCGGTCTATGATGACTACACTCGATATATATTCCCCTGATACTGCAAAACTTGTTCGTGGGTTCAAGATACAAAGCGCACTGGACAAGGCTATAGAAAAGACCGCTGCGGACCCAATTGGATTAATCAAGTTCGATGGAAACAAGATGTTTGATGAACTTGGTGGAGTCCAGGGAATAAAAGCATTTTTCCCGAAAACGGCAGAATTCAATAGAGTCAATGAAGCGATGAAGGCGCTTGAAATTATCGGTTCAAAATCAAACGCTCTGGTAAGTGGCGGGCGTAGTACGCTGACATCTATTGAAAGTAGTGCTGCCACTGCTGCGAGCCGTGATCCAACGTTTCTGGCGCTTAATGCCACCAGGATGCTTAACCCTATCATTATGCGTAAAGCATTGTTGTCGCCAATAGGGCAGGAAAAATTAATAAAAATAGCCAAAGGTCTTTCAGACCCGAGTAGAGCGCAGTCAGCGACCATTGCGGCAATAAATTATATTCGAGAGAATTTTTCAGAGGAGTAATATGGGAACTAAATATTCGTCCAATACCGCAGCTGGTTATAACGCCACACCTCCATCTGACGATGGGACAGTAAACGAATCAAATAAAGTCAAGTGGTCAACGATAAAGACGAAACTGGCTGATCCACCGAAAGATTTGGCTGATACGATTAACAGCGAACTTGTTACTCATTTTGATAATGGTCCAACGGCTCTGATAACCAACACAACTATCGGCTTGACCCATTTCAATCAGGTCATCGAAGTTAGCGGATCGGCTGTGACATTGACACTATCTGACGCTGCCTCACTTGCTGCTGGTTGGTATTGCTGGATCAAAGTGACAGGTACCGCTGATGTTACGTTAGCGAGGGCGACAGGAGCCGATACGCTGGATGGCGCTGCTGCTAACCAGACACTTCGCCCCACTTCGCACACATTCATTGTGGTGAACGCTGCTGCCGATGGTTTCTTGATGATCGGTGCTGGCCTGAATCAACATGCCAATCGACAGTCCTGGGCTAAAGGCGCGGATATTGCATCTACTGCTGCTTTGCCGATAGGAACCGATGGTAATTATTTTGATATAACAGGAACCATTCCCATTACCTCATTAAGTGATGTGGCTATTGGGACCGTTATTAAGCTTCATTTCGATGGTGTTTTGATACTTACGCACCATGCGACCGATCTTATTTTGCCTGGTGGTGCAAATATTGATACTGCTGCTGGTGATGAAGCAGAGCTTGTCCAATATGCTGCTGGTGACTGGCGTTGTACGGCTTATACAAAAGCGAGTGGCGCATCACTTTGGGCACCGAAGGGGTATTTATATGGCCTGACATTATCCAATAATAGTACCGACGCCAACAAAGACATTGATTTCGCCTCTGGTGATTGTACTGATACAACCGGTGCATATTTAATGTCGCTTGGCTCGACATTTGTTAAACAACTTGATGCAGCTTGGGCTGTTGGTACAGCAGCGGGAGGATTATTTACTGGTTCGGTCGCAGCAGATACTACATACCATTGTTTTCTTATTCGCAAGGATTCCGATGGTTCTATTGACACTGGATTCGATACGTCAGTTACCGCTGCAAATATACCAACAGGATATACAGCTTACCGCCGTGTTGGATCAATTATCACAAATAGTTCGAGCAATATTCTTGGTTTCTTTCAGACTGGTAATGAATTTCTTTTGAAAGCTGTTATAAGTGATTGGAGTGGTGCTGGTCATACAACTGCTTACAGTCATACGCTAACGGTTCCTGGTGGAGTTCAGTTTCTGGCAATGATACAGGGAGGCATTCACGACGCTTCGCCTTCTGGTTTGAGTATATATACTCTATTTACATCTTTAGATCAGACAAATATTGGCGTCAGTGCCTCCATACATACTGTCAGAGGTAATACATCTACATCTGTTCAACAAAGTTCCTCATACCAAACGCTTGTCAGAACAAGCACAGGTAGTCAAATTAGGGAGAGAAGTTCTGAAACTGGATTTACGCTTTCGGTTCAGACTGTTGGCTGGATTGATACAAGAGGCAGAGATTAGTCGAGGTTAATTATGGGAAAAGCAATTTTTGAAAAATCCACTTTATTGTATGCAAATGCTTGGCAGCGATATGGAAACATACCTCACGATAATATAACCCATGTTGAGGTAGATTCAGTAGATGTGCCTGATGAACGTACAGAAAGATGGGACGGGGCAACAGGCATTCGGCCAGCAACAGCGCTAGAACTAACTGCGTATGATGATGCAAAAAAAGAAACGACAGCATTGGCGCTGTCTGATTTAAAGCCCGTCATCACTTCTGTTCTGGAAATCCTTTACGAAAACCCGGATTTGTTAGCGTCTTACGCAAGTGTCGGAGCCTTTAAACTTGCTGTAAAAAATCGTTATAAATCCAAGCTTTAACAGTGATAATCACAAAACACCTTGCGTATGGAGGGGAAAGTAACCACCCGAACCTCATTGTAATACACGCAATGGGCGAACATATCGAAGGCGAACCCGACCTTCATGCTGCTGACTTTCTAGACAAGATAGGGTTATCTGCACACGCTCTCATTACTCCTGATGGAAATATAATCCACTGCCGCGAGGATTACGAAACCGCATGGCACGCCAAAGGATTTAACAAAGACTCCCTCGGAATTGAATTCCTTGTGCCGGGTATCCATACCTATGGCAGTTTCATGGAAAGAATAAAAACACCGTACATAACAGATGAACAGCTTAAAGCCGGTCTTTGGCAGATAAAGGTTTGGGTCGAACGTTACAACATTAATAATATTAAGCGACATTCAGAGCTATCGCCTGGTCGCAAATTTGACCCTGGTGATGGATTCGACATGAATCTATTTATACAGGAAACATGACATGAAACTGGTAGAACCGGAAGAACTAAAGTCGCTGATAAAAGAAACAGTTAACGAAGTCATGGATTCCAGGCGATCAAAAAACCTGACCAATCTTGACCATGAATTGCACCATCTTTGGGTCGCTTCACAAATAAAACGTCAACGCCGGGTATGGGAAGTCGCAAGAGAATCAGCTATCCGCTGGGGAACGCCAATGGCAATTATTGCATTATTTTATGGGGTGTATGAATTGTTGAAATTGAAGACAGGGACGTGAACGATTACAAGTCCAGGAAGTTTATATTCGCCATGACTTCTTTGGTAATTAACACGGCTCTGATTGCCAGTGGCATGGTCTCGGATGTCGTCTGGGGCAACGTGACAGTGGGTATTGCAGGTCTTTATATGGTTGGCAATGTCGGGGAAAAATTCGCAGGCAAATGAACAGGATAGTAATTGTAGCCATGATTGTTATGAGTCTTGCGATGTTCGCCGTCGGTTATATATATCGCGGCGCATCATCGGCAAAGGGTGTTATTAAACAGCAACAGAAAGACGCAAATGAGGTTGTGAAACATGAGGAAAACCAGAAGGTTGTCACTCAGTACGTTGACCGGATTAAGGTGGTTATCCGAAAAGTCCCAGACCCTACAGGGTGTCTTGATACTGACGTTCCTGATGTTTTTCACGACAGCCTGCTCGACGCAGACCGTAAAACGAAACCCTAGCCTTACAAAGGACTGTCAGTACCCACCAGTCCAGAAAAAACCGATGACCCCAAGAGACATGGGAGTGCTGGTTGTAGACCGTGGGAGGGCTCTCAAGGAGTGTACCGACCGGATGAGGATATTGCGCAAGGGTTAATAGAAATCGTCCTCACGGCCACCGCTTTGGGCGCACGGGCCTACCATATTCATCCATTCCAATCCCCGGCCCATAAGCATCCGGCTCAACATCTATGATTGGACTAATCGTTTTCCCATCTTGGGTCTGCCACTTAAATGGCTGACCAGTTGCATCAGAATTGACTCCCGGCCCATAAGCATCTTTCTCGTATGGCTTCAACAATCCTTCTTGAGAATTCCATTCATCAGCAACGGCCTGTGGTGCGAGGTTGATAATAACCAGCGCCAATAACAACTTGATTGTTTTCATATTTTCCTCCGAGTCCTTTAATTCACAAAATTCCGGAAAAACTCAAACGATGTTTCCTGTGATTCAACCGGGCACAGAAAGTAATTATCACAGCCATGCAATTCAAACGAATCAATCCATTCTATTTGGCAGCTCTTGCCAGATACCATAAACCGTCCGGTTTTATAATTTAACTCTTTAAGCCATTTAAACAGGGCATCTGATTTCTCTGGATCATGTGGATTTGTCAGTTCACAATAAATAAAAGGACGATCCTGTTTAACCACATTTTTCATTCCATTTAATACATCAAGCTCAGCCCCTTCCACATCAATTTTAATAAATGCGATAGGTTCATTTGCTACGCGGTGTGCCATATCATCGAACGATTCCGTGAAGACTTTTATCCGATGACCGGCTGTTTTTTTATGAAGAAGTGACGATGTTGGATCGCCTTTCTTTGAGTAATTCAACTCTCCTATAAACTGTCTGTCAGAGATTGCAATTGGGAATACAGAAGCGTCAGCGAACGAGTTTCGACTTATCAATTCCTGGACATAAGAATAGCTGGATGGATTTGGTTCAAACCCAATATAAGTGCGTTGCTTATCGACACAGAAAAGATTCACAAGCAGTTCACCAACATGGGCCCCTATATCGACAACGATTCCCTTCTTGTTGTTCATCGCAACTTTCAGCAAGGTAAACATATACCTGTCATCAAGGGGATTGATGTTGTTGCTACCAAGTCCATGGATAATCGGGCTGATTAATGATGCGGTACCATACCGAAAAATAAATTCTTTTTTGCACAATTTGGAAAGCCCAATAATACTCTCCTTTTTCAAATTTCTTTTGAGTCGTTTGATCTGCATTTATGGTAGAATCCGTTTAATTTCTTATGGAATATTGATAGCAATTATACCCCAACATTATTAATACGCTGACGCCATTTGTCTGATTTATCTCGTGCAAAACACCACGTAAGTAACTGATTCTATTAAGAGCAAACTGTAATAAAATCAATAGCAGACAAGAATAATAATCTTCGTAAATGATTGATTAATAAAAGAAAAGTGCGATGTTATTTGCCTTTGTACCAGAAAGGCGGGCCACTGTTTTTTCTCTATTAAAACAATAGCTTACGATCTTGGTGCAAAATAAAGTCAAAACTGCTGCAAAACTCTTTCTCTATATTAATAAATCGGCTTGCCGGGATTACTGCTTTTAATTTTCAAGACCAGCATTAAACCAGTTCACTATCCGCATGCTTTCGAGGGAGGATAGTGTAGGCATCCCGGCCTGTTTGCCACCATGCCGACCGGTGGGCTATAGGAGGGCCTTCCCTCTATTTCGGTAAATCCTCAAATCGAATAATTTTCTCGTTTATCACCCAAACGTCGATAGGTAAATTGTAATGTCGGATCAATATCCGCAACCGTTTTTCCTGTGCCTTTGACGGGGTAATCAGAACAATCCCTGCACGACGCCCGGTATTGGCTGCATAGTGAAGGGACTGGCCGACGGCCTCTGCCCACTTTGGGCCGAAGTCATATTCAATGGCATGAGTATCTGTCAGGCAATCAACCCGTGTCCTGTCAGGCAAAACAAATTCAATTATCCCGGTACATTCCATCTTAACATAACTGGCTTCCGATACTTTCCCCGCTGCATGTGCATCTATAATCCAGGCAGGGAGATAGGATTTAATGACAGGATAGTAAGGCTTAACAAGCGGAGGAAGCAAAACGAGTATACCAATGAAAATTGGAAATATAATCGCAAATGCAATAAACCCGAACTTGGCTTCTTCTGTCGGAATTGCCCATCGTCGAATATATTGCATAAGCGAGGTGAGGGCGACGACAAACGCCCAGAATGTCTTGTTTGTGATTAGAACTAAAAACGTAACAATCAATACAAGATAAATTATTCCTTCAATCATTCCTTCGGCCATTTCTCCTCCTCCTACAAAAAAATATTGTATCTTGCTTCAACCGCTATCATCATAAGCAGAAAGGAAACGACCGCAATAACTGCTGACTCGATAATGGCTCCTGATACCGCCAGTGGAATAGCGATAGCCGCCGTTACCACGGACACTGCTTCAAAAAACAAATAATATTTATTTTGTTTCATATCAATTACTCCTACGAAAGCAATCCCGCCTTGTTCAATTCCCGGATACGATCCATATCCAGTCCGGCCTCTACCTCGGTAAACTGAATCGGGTGCCCTTGCAAATACCCTTCGGTCATGGCGCGGTTTTTATGTCCTGCCAGTTTCTGTGCGTCTTTGTCCGTGCGGTCATACAGATAGATACCCAGTGACCTGATTTCATAGAAACTCGGCAACTTTTTTTTGTCCAGGCCAGAAAATAACCCTTCTTTTTCTATTGCAATATCACGGGCCTCTTTAAATCCACGTGACAGAGCATCTACCGTCAGTCCCTTGCCACGATAACGCTTGCTATGGGTTATGGGGTAGTGCAGCAGATATTCGCTCAACACGTCGTCCTGACAGCGCCTGACGATCTTTTTAAGTGTGCCACTGATCTTCATGTCCAGGTAGGCAGACTTGCCGTGCTTTTTGGTTTTCTGCTGGACCACTTTGAAAACGTAATCTTCACCTTCCAAGGTAGGCCGAGGAAGCAGGACCAGGTCTCCGGGTCGCTGTGTGGTGTGCAGAAACAGGTCCATGGCATTTTGGATGTACGGCTTTGCGTATTTGTAAATAGTGTCGTAATCATCAAGTGTCAGCCGCTGACGCGAGCGTTTGTATTTAACCGACAAGGCCTGGTCGGCATAATTTTCTTTGGCATAGCCACGGGCTACCGCTCGCTTGAAAATAGCTTTCAACAGGGAGCGATATTTTTTGGCCGATCCTGGCGTAAAGCCTTCGATGAATTGCTGCACCATCGATACCGATAATTCGTTTGCTGACTTGTCTGCAAAGCAAGTGCGAATGGTATTCAGACAGATCAGATAATCCTTGATCGTACAATCCGCCAGATCGCCAGCCGCGTTTTCTTCTTTCCAGAAATTCTCCATGTGGTCCAGGTGTTCACCAAACTTTTTGGTTTTCTGATTCAGGACACAATCCACCAGATCGGACGATGGCATCAACTCGCCATTCAATATCTTGGCGGCGTTAATCGCCTTGGTTTTGTTACTGCCCATGCCATGATATTGTTTGGTCACCGGATGACGATAACGATACAGCACCTGGTTGTCCTTGCAGGCTGTATACAGATTCATCGGCAAGCTGCGATTCTCATGCTTTCTGGGACGGCTCATTTCTTTTGTCCTTTAATGTATCTGTCAATCGCTCGACGGATTAATGCTGCGACAGGCGTACCTGTCTTTTCCTTGAGTTTGTTCAGGGCTTTTTCCTGCTTTTCTGTCAGATGTAGATTTCTGCGTTTCATATAATTATAATACACACCAATGTACACCGCGTCAATTACTTTCTGATTTTGTGTATTTACCCTATATATCTGATTTTATTCAGATTGAGGAAGAATTTTCATTAATTCCTCGAATAACGATAGGGCTAAATCAGCCTGTAAATTTTCACGGTCATCGAGATTATATTTTATAATTATTGTACTGACTGAACTCATTGCAGCCGACATAATTTGTCTATCATACATCGGTGCAGCGATTGTATTTTTTGGACCCAGGTTAAAAAACAACCATTCTATGCGGCAGTTAACTGTTGCCGCAATGCCCGGCCATTCAGCTTTGTTCGGCCAACCAATCCCTTCGAGCCACCTTCCCACGGTTGGCTGTGAACAGCCCAACAGTCTGGCTAAATATGTTTGCCTGCCGCAACCTTTTTGTGGCGCATTCATATCGTCGAGGGCTTCATTAAGCCGTTTTGAAAATCTTTTTAAATCGAGAGTGGCTAAATCAAGCTGATCTGAGTTTTTCTGCATGTCGTTTTTGAAGGTCATGTCAATTCCTTGATTTTAATGACTTAGGATTTGTTCCTGTAATCTCTATGTTACGCGTTGGTACAGATAACGGAACTCCATCTTCTTCTGCCATGCTAAGAATGTGCTCAATATTAACCCCAATTTCCCAACCAACTATCCTCGCCATTTGTGCGAAAATAGTTAGTTGGTCTATATGACCATCCTTGTCTGTATATAAAAAAACATGATGCGGGTCCGTCTTTATGCAAAAAAATGCAGAGCAGTTGTTAATGATTTTGTATTCAATGCCCAACGCATCCAGATCGCTTTTTGGAACCCTCAACCAAACACGATTCATGTATTCAATCAATTTGAATTCGTGCGTTACTTTAGGCCATTTTTCTTTTGCCATACTGAGTGCCATTACTTTTTCTCCTGATTAATAATTTTGTCTGCCAGCGGATTCCCCGTATGGCGCTTCTTTAACATTCCCGTATCGAGATAATATTGTTTGCCAAATTTTTCAGCAGGTAACGCCCCTGATCTGAGCCAGCCCCATACTGTCCGCTTACTGGGCCGGGATTCTTCCGAAAAATATTTCTCCAAATACTCATTCACTGTGATTAATGCCATTAATTAATTCCCCAATACAAAACCCAGCGGTCAAAAAGATCGCCAGGCAAAAACAAGGCGACCGTTATCAGCAAAAAATAAAGTGGAAACAAAACAATTTGCCAGACAACAGATCGGTTACCAGAAAACAGATTCTTCATGGACGGCATTAAATCATAGTTACCGATAGGCACAAGTAGTTTTTAAATATTTCCGACGAACGGTAGTGGAAATATATACAGTGTTTAAGTTATTGTATCGAAACTGAATTGGCTTAATAAATACAGCAAAGGGGTTAGTGCAATAAACAAACATGAATATTACGACCAAAGCAATCGATATTGCCATCCAGCGTCACGGCATCGAAAAAGTGTCAAAACTGATGAATATCAGCGTGAGCAGTATCCGTAAATGGAAACGTGATGGTCGCCTGCCCCGTACCGAATTTACCGGGGAAAGCGATTATGCCTCTATTTTGCGTTGCCTTACCGGCATATCACACGCAAAAATTTTGCTGTCCTCGAAATATCGTTGGGCCAATAAATAACCACGGATGGCAACTGATGTCGGTTCGCCGATGGTGGGGTTGTATGAAAGAAATTGATAAAGCCCGTGAGCGCCGTATTCGCATTCTGAACGCTCGCATGGTGGCCCAATACAACTGGGGGCAAAAGGCAAAAGCGCGTCAGACAATGGCTGTCATGTACGGTGTGATGGCTGGGAGAAGCGCCGACCAGGTTTCCAGAATGGAATCTGCCACTGGATTGCATAAATAATGTATACAAAATTGTATCGAACCATTTTCGATGGCTCGCTGTACGGTCAATTCGAGGCCATCACTGTCTTTATGGCAATGCTGGCCCTCGCTGACCACCATGGCGAAGTCGACGCCTTCCCGGCCAAGATCGCTGGGTGTCTTGGTTGTGATGTGGATTTTGTTATCAAAGGCATTGAAGACCTGCTTCTGCCTGATCCGCACAGTCGGACACCGGCAAAAGATGGTTGCAGGATTATCCCCTTACTTAATGACGAAGGAAACGACCGCCCGTTTGGGTGGAAAATCGTTAATTACAAAAAGTATCGTGAAATCCGTAATGAAGAGGAACGGCGTGAATATCAACGTAAATGGATTGAGAAGAAGAGGAAAAAAGAAAAGCTGTCGACAGAAAATGTCGACGACTGTCAACAGTCGACAAATGTTGACCGCAGTTTACCGCAGTCGACCCATACAGATACAGATACAGATACAGAGAAGATCAAAACACTGTCTCGTTTCACTCGACCATCCGTGAAGGACGTCAGTGATTATTGTCTTCAACGAAAAAATTCAGTTGACGCACAAGCCTTCGTGGACCACTACGAAACAAACGGGTGGGTACAGGGGAAAGGCAAGCCCATTAAGAATTGGAAGGCCGCTGTGAGGACATGGGAGAAAAATCAGAAACCAGGAACTACGGTGAGAAAACAGCCCAGCGCGCTGGATGGCGTGGTTTTCTGATGTTGGAAAACACCGAATGGTTGGTTGATCTGCGAATGGATGGTGAAAAGCCTGGTGAATATGTAACCGTGTCCATGGTTGGTTATCTGGATAACTACACGGTGGTTATTCCTGATGACGCCTCTGTAGTGGATTTGGATTATCGCTGTCTGGTCGGGCTGGATGTGAATATTGCCCATGTCGGCAGGCGAACAACCCGGTTAGCGGAAGTGGCAAACCAGATTTACAAGGCTCGGGCACGGTCTATCTTCACGTGGAACGTGGTAAGCGGGCAGTGGGCGAATATCTCGATTTGGGATGAAGTGATGATAAAGGTGTTACGACATGCACATTGTTAAAGATGACCAGGTTGATTTCCAGAAATATCTGGAAGCCCCGGCTGAGGCTGCGCAGCTCAGACCGGCTTCTGACTGGTGTCAGTCAGTGGTTGATCGTTTTTACGATGACCGGGTTCAACAGCAAACACGCCTGCCTTGGTCAAAGACTCATGGCAATGTCCGGCTACGTCCCGGCGAAGTAACGATATGGGCAGGCATAAACGGTCATGGGAAATCATTAATCCTGAATCACATCATGCTGTCAGTAATGGATCAGGGTGATCGTGTTTGTATCGCCTCCATGGAAATGAAGCCGGAAGCCACGTTGTTTCGTATGACACGGCAGGCCACGGCGCAAAATGAACCATCGATACCGTACATCAAGCAATTTCATCGCTGGACCGACGGGAAACTGTGGATTTACGACCACCACGGTACGATAAAGAGGGATAGGGTCATGTCGGTGCTGAGATATGCGAGTGACGAGCTGAAAATTCGCCATTTTGTTATCGATTCGCTGATGAAGTGCGGTATCAACACAGACGATTACAACAGCCAGAAAGCATTTATTGACCAATTGTGCGCTCACGCCAAGGACACCGGCACCCACGTTCATCTGGTTGCACACGCTCGTAAAGGGCAATCCGAAACGCAGGCCATCGACAAGTTCGATGTAAAGGGCGCGTCCGAAATCACCGACCAGGTTGATAACGTCTTCACGATCTGGCGCAACAAAAACAAAGAAATGGAAATGCAACGGGGCGGCGAAACCAGGCTTGAAAAGGAGCCTGATTGTGTTTTGACCTGCTCGAAACAGCGCCATGGTGAATGGGAGGGCAAAATACCGCTGTGGTTTAACCAGAAATCCATGCAATACAGCGAAGAGCCGACAAATAGGGCTGCTCCTGTGCTCCTTTTCAGACCGGAATGACTGACTCGCCGTGTAAACGCTCACTTTGTAGAAAATGCGGTGCTGAGGTCCGATTACAGAAAACAAGGCGCGGAAAGTGGATGTTATTGCAGCTTGACGATCATGAACCGCATTATCCGCACTGCGGTAAACAGCATTGGACGGAAGCGGAAAAGGAGGAGGAAAGAAAAAAAGTAGCCCGCTCAATGGAATTTAATAACCGGGTGACGAAAACGGCAGTCGAACACCCTGCGTGGTTGAAGAAAGAGAATCTGTATACCGGCAGCAAACCGCCATGGGAATATCCGACAATGATTATATGCGTTGAAACGGAACAACAGTTTAAGGCCGCATTTGGAGGTCAAAATGAATAGAAAAGAGATTTTAAACAGGCTGGATGCCTTGCTTGATTATTATCGGGAATACAGACCGGCGATGCCGAAGGAAATTCTGTTGACCTGTGAAGAATATATCGCGGTCGTAATGCCTGACGGAAATGATAATTACCGTGGCATTCAACTGGTCATATAGGGGGAAAAATGGATAACGAAGTTCGTATGGTTCTTGCTGGCGAGATATGCCCTTGTGGTGAGTTGTTGAATGGTGACCCACTCGGTTTCGTTCGGTATTGTTCGCTTGATTGTATGCCTGCCCAGTTAAGGAAATCGGTAGAGGGCATTAGCATTTATGAAAAATATCTCATTCCTGGTGAAGTTGGTACGGAACAGGAAGGTATGACACAGGAAGAGCACGATCTGATAGAATCGGCATTTCGTCCGCTACAATGAATCCAGGTGAATTACTGTCGATTCTGACCGCGAAAGTCGCTTCAACAGAGCGGATGCCGACAGGTATTCCGCTGATAACGCAGGACGATGTCAATACCGCCCTTGGCCGGATACAGGACAAAACAGCGAGTCTGTTCCTGCGGGTGAAATATGCCCAACAGTGGAATTTCATGCAAGCGCTTGACATATCCATGTGGATGCGTGTCGTCGATCTATGGTCAGATCACAACTGGCCGTATCCGAAAGACAAGATCGGTAAGGAATTCAGGCATCAGTGTTCTCGCTTGGCGATAATCGAAAATATTGGTACAAATATCTGTTTCAAATGTGGCGGTGTTGGACAACGAGTCGTTACAACCGATGATCTAAAATCAAGTTGTAAAGGGAACGAATTGGTTATCGGCCAAGTGATTAAATGTCCAGCCTGCCGTGGCACCGGTCATAAACCGCCATCTGACCGGTCAAGAGCAAGGATGCTCGAAATGCCGCGTACCCGGTGGACGGAAGAGTGGTCACAGCGGTACCGTGAAATACAGAACCTTGTTGATCGGGTTGAGGCTATTGGATTGGGTGGAATAAAAAAACGTCTAAGTGCTTGATTTTTCCGGTCAACTCGGTACACTTTTTACCCATAATCCAGCGGAGTTGTCACTTCCGAACCCACCGTTTCCCCGGAAGTACAATAAAGCTGCGTTATTATCACCCAGCAGGATGCAAGCCAGGCAAGGACGCCATTTAAAATCACAACCGCTATCAGGCGGTTTTTTTACGCCTGTAACAAGCGTGTAAACGACCAGTTTAATTATCAAATGCTTTAGGAATCAATAACATGGCTGAGAAACGAGGCAGGCGCTTTCAGACAGAGGCCAGCCGCGAGAAGATCAAGACATCACAGATTATCAATCGACTGAGTGAGCACGTTGAAGGCAAGGTTGATATGAAGCCCACCCAGGTCAAAGCCGCACAGATATTGCTCGACCGTGTATTGCCTACCCTATCCATGGCCGATGTGATGAACCATCAAGGGGAAGAGCTGACACTGACCCAGAAGTGGGATCGGCTTGTGCAGGCCATTGGTGAAACGCGGTCAAAGGAAATTTACCCTGACGCCTATGCCAAGGTCCAGGCCAAGCGTGCCCAGCCAGCCGCAACGAATCAGTAATGCCCATCCCGGTACCGAAAAAAAAAGAGAAACAGGAAATATTCATTCAACGCTGCATGGGTGACAAGAAGATGGTCAAGGAATTCAGCAAAAGTAAACAACGAGCAGGTGTATGTTTCAGTCAGTGGAAGAGCCGGTCCAGGCTGTAGTCTGTCAGCATAAACTACCGAAACAGGCCAAGTTGTTGGCCAGCCGTGGCATTACCGTGACAGTCAAATGTGAGCGCTGCGGTATCCGAATCCGTATCAAGAAGGATAGAAACCATGGATAAAGCAGAAACAAATAGGTTCAATAGCCATGTGCTATTAACACAAGGCCCGTCGCTGGCCGATCAGAGTAAATACAACCCTGTATTAGGGGTTGGTCGCAAAGACCGGCTGAGGCACTTACAAGGCGATAGGAAATACCGAAGGGGAAACAGCCAGCACTTCGGCAAGAAACAACAGGAAGCCATGGCTGATCTGTACAAGGTTGATGAAGAATGACGTTGAAAGTAGTTGTGCGCCTAAGAACAGGGGATTTCAAACACTACTGGTTCCCTACCTATCCACAAGGCTTTGAGAATGCTGTGGGTTTAACATTCGCTGATGACAGAACATTCCAAGACTGGGCTGATGATAAATACCCTGGTTGGAAGCAGCACGTAGTATTGCAAGGTGTCGTTCCATCAGGTACTGAGTCTCCATTGAACTGAACAGCTCATACATTATGTTAAATAACCAACAGATTATGTTAAATACTTGGTACGTTATGTTAAATAAACGAACTGAGGCTGAGCAAATCCAAATCGAATTATGATTGAGCTGGCTGGATTGATAGCAATCGCCCTCATTATTCACTGAGATTTTTCTGCATTTCCAGCCAGGTTTTGCAGATATATTGCATAAACACCTGTAAATACGCCTGAGACAAGTCATAAACAGGTACGACCGCCTTTCAAACTACTATGCGGGCCTGTACATGGGCATTTTTTCCCTGTTTTTTCATATATTTATGTGGGGTACACCCCCCTTCCCCCGGAAAGTATGTGTCCTAGCACCGTTCCACATTTTACAGTTATCACCCTAACCAGTATAAAGTGTAAGGTTATACCCCAGTCTTACCCTTAATTCTACAAAATGTAGTTTTCAGAAAGCTTAATGAAATCAAACGCTTGATTACAGTTGCCCACGGGGGAAATACAATGGCTGAAACAACGATAAATCCAGACGATAGTAGGCTCGGACATGGCGTTGATACGGCCAAAGTCGATCAGCACGATGTATACCTTGTCCTGTCTGATGAAGAGCGTGCTAAAGGGTTTGTACGGCCTTTGCGGTAGGAATATGTCCATGTCGGGGAACAGCCGGGTTATCCTTTGCGTGATCTGACCAGTGAAGAGAAATTGAAATACGGTGAGACCGAATATGTCAAATACGAGAGTTATCCA